>JBCBME010000252.1:0-4430 GCA_039822945.1 Pseudomonadota bacterium | reverse complement strand
GGCCACCGTGATGTCAAAACCCGCCTCGCGGGGGAAGCCATTCGCCACGCCGCCGAGAGAGGCCGTGATTTGCCGCAGCGCGCGGTCGTTCATGTCGACGACGCGGCGCCACACGACGCGGCGCAGATCGATCTCGAGCGCGTTGCCCCAGTAGATGTGGTTGTCGATCATCGCAGAGAGCAGCGAATGGGCCGAGGTGATGGCGTGAAAGTCGCCCGTGAAGTGGAGGTTCATCTCCTCCATCGGCACCACTTGGGCCATGCCGCCGCCAGCTGCCCCACCCTTCATCCCGAAGTTGGGGCCAAGCGAGGCCTCGCGGATGCAGATCATCGCGTTCTTGCCGATCTTGTTGAGCCCGTCGCCGAGGCCCACGGTCGTCGTTGTCTTGCCCTCGCCCGCGGGCGTGGGGTTGATGGCCGTCACAAGGATCAGGTGGCCATTCTCACGGCTCTTTGTTGAGTTGATGAAGCTCTGGCTGACCTTCGCCTTGTCGTGGCCGTAAGGCAGCAGGTCGTCCGCGCCGATGCCGATCTTTGCGCCGATCTCCTGGATCGGTTTCTTTTGCGCCTCGCGGGCAATTTCAATGTCGGACTTAAAGCCCATGGCGCGGCCTCCCAGCGGTATGCGTTCGTCTACAACCGCCGCCTACCGCGAAATGCGCGCCCCCATGCACCCCAATTCCGACATGATGCGCTCTGCTCGCGTCGCGCGGCGCTGCGCGATGGCCACGATAGGAAACGCGCGGGCCGATCAGGCGCGCGCGGCGTCGATATGCGCCCAGGCCCGCTGATCGGGGATGTGGAGGCGCAGCGTCTCACCCAGAGCCAGCGCCCCTTCGCGTTCAACGCTGAGCGTCACCCCGCGCAGGCCCTCGGCAGCCGCGCGAAACTTGCCGCCCTTGCCGGGCTCGGTCTCGTTGATGACGCGCGCGGGCAGAGTGCAGGGCCGGTTTTCCATGTCCACGATGAAGGTCACGCCCGACGGGCCCTGGAGCCGCGAGGAGGGCGGCAGATGGGTGAAGTCCGGCAGCCCGCTGATGAGGAGCGAGGCCCCGATCTGATGGGGATGAAGTGTCTCCACCCCCATGGTGGCAGCGATCTCGGCCAGTTCTTCGGCGCTGACGGCTGAGATCTGGCGCGTGTTGCGGATCTCCGTCCCCCGCGGATGCTGGGATTTGACGCGCGAGCAAGAGGGGCGTGTGAGCCCGCCATGGGCCTCCCCCGCGATGCCGGCAAAGGTGAACTCGGCCCGCTCGAGCGGCGCGGAGGCCAGCGAGGCGTCACGGTCCTCGACGCGCCCGATCCAAAGGACGTCGCCCGAAAAATCGGTGGGTTTGAGCGCTGGCAATATGGCCCCTCAGCTGCGTTGCTTGAGCGCCATCCAAGCTGAGAGTGAAAGGACAAGCAAGACCGAGAGCACGAGTTCGCCGCTCTCCTCCGCCTGCGCGAACGCGGCCTCCACCATTGGCGAAAGTTCGACGCCGTAGGGGGCAAGCTTGCGCCCGATCCCGTCGATGCTTTTGGTGGCCACGGCGAACAGGAAGGCCGAACTTCCCGCCCAGGCCCAAAGATCACCCGCACGCAACCCGCGCAGGAGCGGGCCCGTCCCGTGGCGGACGAACCGGTAGATCATGGCAAGGATGGCGAGGATGATGAGGCCCCCGATGATCTTTTGAGAGATCGGGTGGTCGCCGGAGTAAAGCGAGGCCTGCAGAACGCCCTCTGCCGAGAAGCGTTTGTCCCAGTCCAGCTCCCGCGCGGCGAAAAGCAGAAAGAGCAGCGTCACGTGCCACGCATCGCCCAGCGCCCGGCTTGGCCAGATCAGGAGAAATCCCGCCGCCCCAATGACGTAAGGCACGACGGAGGCCACCTCGAGCGGGCCGCCCTCTGCAAAGAAGCCCCGATGCCAAAGGTCTGGCACCGCGGCAGAGGCCAGTATCGCGGCCACAACGATGCAGCACAGGCTGAAGGGGAAAAAGACACCGATGCTTTCACCCGGTTGGGTGATCTCGGACGAGGCGACCATGCTGGTTCTCCGAATTCGAATGATCCGGAGATACTGTCATATAATCGTTACAAAAAGCAAGTGGCCGAAACGAAAACGCCGCCCCGAAGAGCGGCGTTTTGCTTGTATTTGGAAGCGGTTAGGTGGGTTCTGGCTCGAGCCCACCTTCGGACGGTGGGCTGTCTTTCTTCCGGCCCTTCGCCTTGGGGATAGAGGTGATGGAGGGCGTTCCGGTCGTGTCCCCGTCATCGTCATCATCGCCGCGCGTGATCGCCTCGCCATTCATTACCTTGCGGATCTCCGGCCCGGTCAGCGTCTCGTATTCGAGGAGACCCTGCGCGAGGTTTTCCCACTCGTCATTGTGCTCTGTGAGAATGCGCTTGGCCGTCTCGTAGCCAGTGTCGATCAGCTCTTTGACCTTCTGGTCGATGATCTTCTGCGTCTCCTGACTGTGGCTCGTGCCGCCGCCGTAGGAGCCGAGATAGCTCTGCTGTTCGTTGGCGTAATCCACGTGGCCCAGCTCCTCGGCAAAGCCAAACTGGGTCACCATCGCACGGGCGATCTTCGACACCTGCTGGATGTCAGAGGTGGCGCCAGACGTGACATTCTCGGGGCCGAACTTCAGCTCCTCGGCCACTTTGCCGCCCATCGCCATGGCGATCTTGGAGGTGTATTTCGTTTTCGAAACAGACAGTTGATCCCGTTCGGGCAGACTGAGAACGAGGCCCAGCGCCCGACCACGCGGGATGATCGTCGCCTTGTGGATCGGATCGTGCTGCGGCACGTAGAGGCCGACGACAGCATGGCCCGCCTCGTGATAGGCGGTGAGCTTTTTCTCGTCCTCGGTCATCACCATGGAGCGGCGTTCCGCGCCCATCATGACTTTGTCCTTGGCGTTCTCGAAATCCTCCATTGTCACGAACCGGCGGCCGACACGGGCGGCCATGAGCGCAGATTCATTGACGAGGTTGGCAAGGTCCGCACCGGAGAAGCCGGGCGTGCCGCGCGCGATGATGCGCAGATCCACGTCGGGGCCGAGCGGCACCTTGCGGGCATGAACACCGAGGATCTTCTCGCGGCCCTTGATATCCGGGTTCGGGACTTGGACCTGGCGGTCAAAGCGGCCCGGACGCAGAAGCGCTGGGTCAAGCACGTCGGGGCGGTTCGTGGCCGCGACGATGATGATGCCCTCATTGGCCTCAAAGCCGTCCATCTCCACGAGGAGCTGGTTCAGCGTTTGCTCGCGCTCGTCATTGCCGCCGCCATAGCCCACGCCACGGGAGCGACCGACCGCGTCGATTTCGTCAATGAAAACAATGCAGGGCGCGTTTTTCTTGGCCTGTTCGAACATGTCGCGGACGCGGCTTGCACCAACACCCACGAACATCTCGACAAAGTCGGAGCCGGAGATGGTGAAGAACGGCACCCCTGCCTCACCTGCGATGGCGCGTGCCAGAAGCGTCTTACCCGTACCCGGAGGGCCAACAAGCAGCGCGCCCTTCGGGATCTTGCCGCCGAGGCGGGAGAACTTCTGCGGGTTGCGGAGAAATTCCACAATCTCTTCAAGCTCTTCCTTGGCCTCATCGATACCCGCGACATCGTCGAACGTCACGCGGCCGTGCTTTTCGGTGAGGAGTTTCGCCCGGCTCTTGCCAAAGCCCATGGCCCCGCCACGACCGCCGCCTTGCATGCGGTTCATGAAGTAGACCCAGACGCCGATCAGCAGAAGGAACGGCAGGAGCGTGAGGAAGAGTGTCTGGAAAATCGAATCTTCCTGCGGGCGCACCTGCACCTCGACGTCGGAATCAATCAGGAGTTGCGCGACATCGGCGCCGTCCGGACGGACGGTCGTGAAGGTCCGATTGTCGGCGCGCTGATAGGTGACTTTCTCGCCATCAAGGACGGCGGAATTGACCTGGCCATTCTCCACGGCCTGCACAAATTCCGAGTAAGTTGAAGCACTTGTGTTGTTGGTCGCACCATCACCACCGAACAGGCGGAAGAGTGCGAGCAACAGCAAGAACAGGACAATCCAGAAGGCGAAGTTGCGTGCGTTGCCCAAGGGTCTCTCCTTTAAGGGGATCTCAACCGCGTCTTCTCCCACACGGTCGTTTGACCCTAAGATAGAGATCTTACGGCTTTGTTCAACGCGAAGACAGTAAACGAGCAAAGCGCCGCGGATCCGCGACCGGGCTCCAGAGCTCATTCGGGCCGAGGCGGGGTGTCGCCAGAACCCGGTCACCGGCCCAAACGGCAGGGCATGGCCAGAGCACACGGGCGGGCAGATCGGTTTGGTTGCGGATCTGCGCGGCACCGGCCTCGCCCAGGGCGCGCACGTCGTTTTGCCCTGTTTTGTACAATCCGCGCCAGCCACTTGCCCGGTTTTGTACATCGCGCACGCGCGCAAACTCGGCGCAGACAAAAAG
>JBCBME010000251.1:0-4457 GCA_039822945.1 Pseudomonadota bacterium | reverse complement strand
TCACGGCCTTCGTGGATGTTGCGCTCTATCAGGCGGCGGCCTTCACCGGCCCCCATGGTCTCACGCTGCTCCTGATGCTCGCGCTTATGGGGGCAGATACCCTGCGCGGCACGCCCGTCAAAACGGCGGCGGGGCTTGCGCTCCTGATCCCCCTCGCGCTTGCCTCCACCTTTGGCCTTCCCGCGCCCGAGGCCCCCGCCGCAGATGCCCCGCTCCTGCGCGTCGTGCAGCCCAATGCTCGCCAGGATCTGAAGTGGCGCGAGGATATGATGCCCGTCTTCCTCGACCGCAAGATGACCGCCACCGAGGCGCTCCCCCACGCCGATCTCGTCATCTGGCCTGAATCCTCGCTCCCCACCTGGCTCGAGACCGGGCAGGACATCTTCACCGAGGCCGCGCGCCGCGGAGAGGGGGCGGAGCTTTTGATCGGGGCCCAGTCCTGGCGGCGCGAGGCGGCCTATAACGGCCTCGCCCATATCTCGCCCGAGGGGGAGATCCGCGCCGACTACCTCAAGCACCACCTCGTCCCTTTTGGCGAATACATGCCCCTCGGCGCGCTCTTTTCGCGGCTGGGGATCTACGGCCTCGCCGCCCATGACGGCTTTGGCTACGCGGCGGGCGCGGGTCCGGCACCGCTCGAGATCCCCGGCATCGGCACCGTTCAGCCGCTCATCTGCTACGAGAGCGTCTTTCCCCATGAGGTGGGCCAACGCGCACTCGGCGGTGTGCGGCCGCGCCTCCTCGTGGTCGTCACCAATGATGCCTGGTTCGGGGAGCTCGGCGGGCCCGCTCAGCACCTCCAGCAAGCGCAGGCGCGCGCGATCGAGCAGGGGCTGCCGCTCGCGCGCTCTGCCAATACCGGCATTTCAGCCATCATCGATGCGCGCGGCCGCATCCTCGCCGCACTCCCGCTCGGCACGGACGGCCACGTCGATGCGCCGCTCCCGCCCGCGCGTCCGGCTACAATCTACGCACAATGGGGCGATTGGCCCGCCTTTGTTCTCATGGTGCTCTTGCTTGCAGGCCACTTCGCCGCCCGACGCGCCAAAACCGATTGACGCTCTGCCGCCCCGCGCGTAAGCGCGAAATCGTTAACGCGCCAACGGCTTCCTGGCGGCGCGCCGCAACGTTTTAATGGAGCACCCCATGGCCCGTAGTGACTACACTTTTACCTCTGAATCCGTTTCCGAGGGCCACCCCGACAAAGTCTGCGATCGCATCTCCGATGCCGTCCTCGACGCCTTCCTCACCGAGGAGCCGGAGGCCCGCGTCGCCTGCGAAACATTCGCCACCACCGGCATGGTCGTCATCGGCGGCGAAGTGGGGCTGTCCGACAAAGACCAGCTCAAGAAATACATGGGCTCCATCACCGAGATCGCCCGCGACTGCATCCGCGACATCGGCTACGAGCAGGACCAGTTCCACTGGAACACCTGCCGCGTCATGAACTTCCTGCATGAGCAATCCGCCCACATCGCTCAGGGCGTCGACAGCTCCGGCAACAAGGACGAAGGCGCAGGCGACCAGGGCATCATGTTCGGCTATGCCTGCACAGAGACGCCCGATCTCATGCCCGCGCCGATCCAGTATTCCCACAAGATCCTGCGCCGCCTGGCCGAGGTGCGCAAATCCGGCGCCGAGCCGACGCTGCGCCCCGATGCCAAAAGCCAGCTCTCCGTGCGCTACGAGGACGGCAAACCCGTGGAGGTGACCTCCGTCGTCCTCTCCACCCAGCACGCCGATGAGAGCCAGACCTCCGACGACATCCGCGCCATCGTGGAGCCCTATATCCGCGAAGTCCTCCCCGCCGCGTGGATCACCGACAAGACCGAATGGTGGGTCAACCCGACCGGCACTTTCGTCATCGGCGGCCCCGATGGTGATGCAGGCCTCACCGGTCGCAAGATCATCGTCGATACCTATGGCGGGGCCGCGCCCCATGGTGGCGGCGCTTTCTCCGGCAAAGATCCCACCAAGGTGGACCGCTCCGCAGCCTATGCCGCGCGCTATCTGGCGAAAAATGTCGTGGCCGCAGGGCTCGCGGAGCGCTGCACGCTGCAGCTCTCCTACGCGATCGGGGTGTCCAAACCCCTCTCTATCTACATCGACACCCACGACACTTCCGAGGTGCCTGAGGCCCTCATCGAGGCTGCCGTGTCAAAGTGCATGGATCTGACGCCGCGCGGCATCCGCACCCATCTGGGCCTCAACCGCCCGATCTACCAGCGCACCGCCGCCTACGGTCATTTTGGCCGCGCACCAGACGAGGATGGCGGCTTTTCCTGGGAAAAGACGGATCTCGTGGACGCCCTCAAAAAGGCCGTGTAGCGCGCCCCCATGGCCGAAAAACACGACGACGCGCCCTGGCGCAACTTCTACGGCCGCACCAAGGGGAAAACGCTCAAACCCGCGCAGGAGCGTGACCTCGCAGAGCTCCTCCCTCAACTGACGCTCAAGGGTGTCAGTTGGGAGGAGAACCCCGACCGCACACCCCTCGATCTCTCCAAACTCGGCTCGGAGCCGCTCTGGCTTGAGGTGGGCTTCGGCGGCGGCGAACACATCGTGGCCCAGGCCGAGGCAAATCCGGGCGTCACCTTCATCGGGTGCGAGCCCTTCATCAACGGCGTGGCGATGCTTCTGGGCAAGATCCGCCGGGCGGGCCTCACCAATATCTGGATCCATCCGGGCGATGCCCGCGATCTCTTTGACGTGCTGCCACCGGCCTCGATCGCGAAAGCGTTCCTCCTCTACCCCGATCCCTGGCCGAAGGCGCGCCACCACCGCCGCCGGTTCGTGACGCCAGAGCATCTCGACCCCCTCGCACACGCCCTCATGCCCGGCGCAGAGTTCCGCGTCGCCACCGACATCCCCGATTACGTGCGCCAAACGCTCGAAGAGGTGCCGAAAGCAGGCTTCACCTGGCAGGCCAACCGCGCCGCGGACTGGCGCACGCCCTGGGCCGACTGGCACCGCACCCGCTACGAGGCCAAGGCGCTGCGCGAGGGCCGCATGCCCCACTACCTCACGTTTCAGCGCGACAGCGCCGCCTGATCCCCCCCTTCATCTTTCCGAAAATACTCCGGGGAGTTTGAGGGGCTGGCCCCTCAAGACCCCGCGCGCCTCCAATCGCTCAAATGCCCGATGGACGCCGCCCGGCGCGAGCGCTAACAGCTCCTTGAAGACACAAAGGGGCAGGGATGTCAGGACACGGCGATCCAATTCCAATGACCGCGCGCGCAGCCGGGCCGCTCACGGGCGTGGCCGAGGTGCCGGGCGATAAATCGATCTCGCACCGCGCGCTCATCCTCGGCGCGCTCTCGGTGGGAGAGACGAAGGTCACAGGCCTTCTCGAGGGCGACGATGTCCTCGATACCGGCCGCGCCATGGCCGCCTTCGGGGCAGAGGTGATCAACCATGGCGGCGGATCGTGGTCGGTCCACGGGGTGGGCGTCAACGGCTTCGCCGAGCCTGCGCAGGTCATCGATTGCGGCAATTCCGGCACCGGCGTGCGCCTCATCATGGGGGCCATGGCCACCTCGCCCATCACGGCCACCTTCACCGGAGATGCCTCGCTCAATTCGCGCCCCATGGCGCGCGTGACTGACCCGCTCGCGCTCTTCGGGGCGGCCTCCCACGGCCGTTCTGGTGGGCGGCTCCCGCTCACCATCGTGGGGGCCCGCGCGCCCGTGCCCGTCACCTACGCGGTGCCGGTCCCGTCAGCGCAGGTGAAATCAGCCATCCTCCTCGCGGGCCTCGGTGCCCCGGGTCAGACAGTGGTGATCGAAAAGGAAGCCACCCGCGACCATACCGAACGCATGCTCGCGGGCTTCGGGGCCGAGATTACGGTGGAAGAGACGAATGAAGGCCGCGTCATCACCCTGACAGGCCAGCCCGAGCTCACCCCCCAAGAGATCGCCGTGCCGCGCGATCCCTCATCGGCAGCCTTCCCGGTTTGCGCCGCGCTCATCGTGCCGGGCTCAGACGTGCTCGTGCCCGGCATCGGCCTCAACCCGACGCGCGCAGGCCTCTACACGACGCTCAGAGAGATGGGCGCGGATCTGACCTATGAGAACGAGCGCGTCGAAGGGGGCGAGCCCGTCGCCGATCTCCGCGCGCGCTATTCGCCCGACATGGTGGGCATCACCGTGCCCGCGCACCGTGCCGCCTCCATGATCGATGAATTCCCGATCCTGTCGGTCGTGGCCGCCTTCGCCAAGGGCCGCTCGCATTTCGAGGGCGTGAAGGAACTCCGCGTGAAGGAAAGCGACCGCATCGCTGCCATGGCCACGGGTCTCCGCGCCAACGGCGTGGAGGTCGAAGATACAGAGGACACCATGACCGTCATCGGCACGGGCCGCGCGGCGGGCGGGGCTGGGGGTCCGTCATTGGAGGCTGGCGCTGGCCCTGGGGCTGGAGCGGCGGTGGATCCGACGCGTGTCTTCATGGACCGGTTGCCG
>JBCBME010000250.1:0-4467 GCA_039822945.1 Pseudomonadota bacterium | reverse complement strand
ACGCGCGCACCCTGGCCCTTGAGCGCATTAAGCTATGTGCCAGCACTGTTCCTGAGCCTACTGGTTACGGCCACCGCGATTGCGATGACGGCCGCGACAGCGCCCTCGACGGAGGCAGGGTCGGCCTGATCGAGCGCCACGGGCACCGCGCGACGGCCACTGGCCCGGTGGGCGGCGGCGGTCTCCTCAGCCCGGTCCGCGCCACTCCTGTAACCCACGGCCACATCGACGTCGGCCCGCGCCAGATGGGCGCAAATACACGCCCCAAGCCCGCCGCTTCCCCCGTCACGAGGGCCACTGCATTGGTGAGATCCATGGCTTCCTCCCCTCTTTGTTGGCGCGAGACCTCTTTGTTGGCGCAAGAATAGGCCCCGACACCCGCACCGCGAAGCGAAAAGCGGCGCGGGCGCGCGGGGCCTCCCCAGTTCCACTGATTGCGAGCGCATCAAAAAGCCCGTAAGCCACGCTGCAAGTGCACTATCGGAGGCCGTCTATGGCTGAGTTCCAGAAGATCCTTGTCGCCAACCGCGGTGAAATCGCGATCCGCGTGATGCGCGCGGCCAACGAGCTCGGGAAAAAGACGGTGGCCGTCTTTGCCGAGGAGGACAAGCTGGGGCTCCATCGCTTCAAGGCGGACGAGGCTTACCGGATCGGCGAGGGGCTGGGGCCGGTGCAGGCCTATCTTGCCATCGACGAGATCATCCGCGTGGCCAAGATGTGCGGCGCGGATGCGATCCACCCGGGCTACGGCCTCCTCTCCGAGAACCCTGATTTCGTCGATGCCTGCGACGCGGCGGGCATCACCTTCATCGGGCCGAAGGCCGAGACCATGCACGCGCTCGGCGACAAGGCCTCTGCGCGGAACGTGGCGATTGCCGCGGGCGTGCCGGTGATCCCGGCGACAGACGTCCTCGGCGACGACATGAAGGCCATCAAGAAAGAGGCAAAGGAGATCGGCTATCCACTGATGCTCAAGGCCTCCTGGGGCGGCGGCGGGCGCGGGATGCGGCCCATCCACTCCGAAGATGAGCTCGAAGAAAAGGTCCTCGAAGGGCGCCGGGAGGCGGAGGCCGCCTTTGGCAATGGCGAGGGCTATCTGGAAAAGATGATCCTCAAGGCGCGCCACGTGGAGGTGCAGATCCTCGGCGACAAGAACGGGGACATCTACCACCTTTATGAGCGCGACTGCTCGGTCCAGCGCCGCAACCAGAAGGTCGTGGAGCGCGCCCCTGCCCCCTACCTCTCCCCCGCCCAGCGCGAGGAGATCTGCGCGCTCGGTCGCAAGATCTGCGAGCACGTGAATTACGAATGCGCGGGCACGGTGGAGTTCCTGATGGATATGGCCACGGGCAAGTTCTACTTCATCGAGGTGAACCCGCGCGTGCAGGTGGAGCACACCGTCACCGAGGAAGTTACCGGCATCGACATCGTGCAGGCCCAGATCAAGATCGCCGAGGGCAAGCCGCTGATCGAGGCCACGGGCACCGCCAGCCAGTACGACGTGCAGCTCTCGGGCCACGCGATCCAGTGCCGGGTGACGACGGAAGATCCGCTCAACAACTTCATCCCCGATTACGGCCGCATCACCGCCTATCGCGGGGCCACGGGCATGGGCATCCGCCTTGATGGCGGCACGGCCTATTCGGGCGCGGTGATCACGCGCTACTACGACTCGCTTCTGGAAAAGGTCACCGCCTGGGCCCCCACGCCCGAGGCCGCCATCGCACGCATGGACCGCGCGCTGCGGGAGTTCCGGATCCGGGGGGTGTCGACGAACATCGCGTTCGTGGAGAACCTGCTCAAGCACCCAACATTCCTGAACTACGAGTACCACACGAAGTTCATCGACGAGACGCCCGAGCTCTTCCAGTTCAAACGGCGGCGGGACCGGGGCACGAAGGTGCTCACCTACATCGCCGACATCACCGTCAACGGGCATCCCGAGACGGTGGACCGCCCGACACCGCGCGCCGATGTGAAGGATCCCCGCCCGCCGAAGCCGCTCGCCGAAGTGCCCGCCCCCGGCACCAAGACGATCCTTGACGAGCAGGGCCCGCAGGCCGTGGCCGATTGGATGAAGGCGCAAAAGCAGCTTTTGATCACCGACACCACGATGCGCGACGGGCACCAGTCGCTGCTGGCCACCCGCATGCGCTCGATCGACATGATCCGCGTGGCGCCCACCTATGCCGCGAACCTGCCGCAGCTCTTCAGCCTCGAATGCTGGGGGGGGGCCACGTTCGACGTGGCCTACCGTTTCTTGCAGGAATGCCCGTGGCAGCGGCTGCGCGACATCCGCGCGGCGGTGCCCAACATCATGACGCAGATGCTGCTGCGCGGGGCCAATGGCGTGGGCTACACGAACTACCCCGACAACGTGGTGCAGTTCTTTGTGCGTCAGGCCGCCGAGACCGGCATCGATGTCTTCCGCGTGTTCGACAGCCTCAACTGGGTCGAGAACATGCGCGTGGCGATGGATGCCGTCATCGAGAACAACAAGGTCTGCGAGGGCACCGTCTGCTACACGGGCGACATCCTGAACCCGGAGCGGTCGAAATACGACGTGAAGTACTACGTCGCCATGGCCAAGGAGCTGGAGAAGGCGGGCGCTCATGTGCTGGGCCTCAAGGACATGGCGGGGCTTCTGAAGCCTGCCGCCGCCCGCGTGCTTATCAAGGCGCTGAAGGAAGAGGTGGGGCTGCCCATCCACTTCCACACCCATGACACTGCAGGCATCGCGTCGGCCACGATCCTTGCCTGCTCGGAGGCGGGTGTCGACGCGGTGGATGCGGCGATGGACTCGTTCTCCGGCAATACGAGCCAGGCGACGCTCGGCACCGTTGTCGAGGCGCTGCAGGGCGATGCGCGCGATACCGGGCTCAGCATCGCCGCGATCCGCGATATCTCGAACTACTTCGAGACCGTGCGCGGCCATTACGCGGCATTTGAGAGCGGGCTGCAAGCCCCGGCCTCGGAGGTCTACCTCCACGAGATGCCAGGCGGGCAGTTCACCAACCTCAAGGCGCAGGCGCGCAGCCTCGGCCTCGAGGAGCGCTGGCACGAGGTGGCGCAGACCTACGCGGACGTGAACCAGATGTTCGGCGACATCGTGAAGGTGACGCCGTCGTCGAAGGTCGTGGGGGACATGGCGCTCATGATGGTGAGCCAGAACCTCACGCGCACGGATGTCGAGGGCGATATCGACGTGGCGTTCCCGGACAGTGTCATCGACATGATGCGCGGCAATCTGGGCCAGCCCCCGGGCGGGTGGCCGAAGGGCATCCAGAAGAAAGCGCTGAAGGGCGACAAGGCCTCCACCAAGCGGCCGGGGGCGGAGCTTCCGCCCGTTGATCTAGAAGCACTGCGCGCCGAGATTTCCGAGCAGATGGAAGGCAAGGCCGTCGATGACGAGGATCTGGGCGGGTATCTGATGTATCCCAAGGTCTTCCTCGATTACATGGGCCGCCACCGGATCTACGGGCCGGTGCGCGCGCTGCCCACGAAGACGTTCTTTTACGGGATGCAGCCGGGTGAAGAGATCACCGCCGAGATCGACCCGGGCAAGACGCTCGAGATCCGCCTGCAGGCGGTGGGTGAGACGAATGACGATGGCGAGGCGCGGGTCTTTTTCGAACTGAACGGCGCTCCGCGGGTGATCCGCGTGCCCAACCGCGCGGTTCAGGCCACGAAGGTGAGCCGCCCGAAGGCAGAAGCCGGGAACGCCAACCACATCGGCGCGCCCATGCCCGGTGTGGTGGCCTCGGTGGCCGCGCAGGCGGGTGGCAAGGTCTCCGAGGGGGATCTGCTTCTGACGATCGAGGCGATGAAGATGGAGACCGGCATCCACGCCGACCGCGACGGTGTCGTGCGCGCCGTCCATGTCACCCCGGGCGCACAGATCGACGCCAAGGACCTCCTCGTGGAGATCGAGTGACACGGCTCCACGCGCTCTCTCTCCTCGTACCGGAGTACGATGAGGGGATCGCGTTTTTCACCGGGCCCATGGGCTTTGCGCTCGCGGAGGATGTGGATCTGGGCGGCGGCAAGCGCTGGGTCCGCGTCGCCCCGCCGGGCGGCGGTGCCTCTCTCATCCTTGCCCGCGCGGTGGGCGAGCAGCGCGCCGCCATTGGCGCGCAGGGCGGCGGGCGCGTTTGGCTCTTCCTCGAGACCTCAGATTTCGACGCAGATCACGCCCGGATGGTGGCGGCAGGTGTCCACTTTGAAGAAGCGCCCCGCGACGAGCCCTACGGCCGCGTCGCGGTCTTCTGCGATCCCTGGGGCAACCGGTGGGATCTCATCGAATTTCGGACGTAGCGGAAGCCGCGCCCCGCGCTGAAAAAACCGCTTGCGGGCTCCTGCCCTTCTTTGTATCCCGCGCTCACCCAATGGATGCGGGCGTAGCTCAGGGGTAGAGCATTACCTTGCCAAGGTAAGGGTCGTGAGTTCGAATCTCATCGCCCGCTCCAA
>JBCBME010000249.1:0-4489 GCA_039822945.1 Pseudomonadota bacterium | reverse complement strand
TGCGCAAGTTTCACGAAGCCAAAGTTAGTCAAGCGAGCACCGTCACCGTCTGGGGCACCGGCGAACCGCTGCGGGAGTTTTTGTACGTCGATGATCTCGCGGATGCGTCTGTCCATGGCTGCCTTGGCGATCATGTCCGCCATTGCGCTGCCTCCAAAAACAAAAAAACGGGCCAGCGGGCCCGTTCGTGTCTGCCGGTGGAGCCTCGGGGGTGGAAGCCGAAGCGCCGCTGTTGAGGTGCACATACGCGTGAGCTTTGGATTCTGCAAGGCCCCCGACCACGCGATATGCTTTACACCCGCAGGCAAAAGAGGAATTCGCGCCACATGCCGCGCAGCATCACACCCAAACGGTATCCGGCGCTGCCCCTTCTCAGGCGGCTCTCGGGCCTGTGCGGCTTGCAGGTGGCTCAGTTTGCGGCGGCCTCCGATTTGCCAGCCAGCGTCCTTCGCGCGCCTTACGCATCGCTGAGTGCAGCGCAAGTTGGGCAGGCCTGGCGGACAGCCGCCCATCTGACCGGCGGGCAGGTGGACGAGGATCTCTTGCGCCAGGATCTGCGGAGCCATTTCAGCGCGGTGACGCTGGCCTTTATGGCGAGTGCCACGGTGGCTGAAGGTCTGAACCGCGCCGCGCGCCTTTTCCCACTCTCACGCCCCTACGCCCTGCAAATTTCAGAGGATGACGCACTGCACATCACAATCGTGGGGGAAGAGTGCCCACCCCTCGCGGCGGAAGTGGAGCTTGCCCAGCTACTGGAACTGGCGAGCATGGGAGCAGGGAGGCGCCTCACGGCACTAAAAATCGAGGCCCAGTCCGTGCGCCTGACGGCTGAAGACGCGCATCGCCAGCTTGTCACCCCGTTTCAGGAGCACTGGGCCGGTTTCGACCAGCTGGGGCCCGCGGCCACCGATCTGACATCGGTGTCTGCTGAGACCGAGATGGCGCTGATGGCGCTCTTGCCCGCAGGCCGGGTGACGGCTGAGGCCGTCAGCGCGAAAATCGCGACATCCAAGCGATCCTTACAACGTAGGCTCGGAGAGGAAGGCACGAGCTTTCAGATGCTTCTCGCCACCACGCGCAAACGTCTCGCGCTCCACTACCTGCAAAAGAGCGATCTCCGGATCGAGGAAATCGCTGAGGTCCTGTCTTTCCGTGACACCAACAGCTTTTACCGGGCGTTTCAGTCATGGACCGGTCAAACCCCGCGCGCCATCCGCTCAAGGATTTAAGGGCGCGCCAACTTTTTTGGGAACCTTTGTCGCAGGTGTTTGTTACATAGACACGGTTCCCGGCGATCACGTCTCTTTCTCGTGCGGTTCAAATGGTTACCGGTGCGTTCGCAACAAACAGGCTGTCCCGATGAACTTCTCTACACATGATCTCGAAGATCAGATGCGCAAGTTGAACGAGCTCAACAGCCACCTGACGTACCGCCTGAGCAAATTGGCCAAACTTCTCGAGGCTGAGGCAGTGGTCCGCCTTAAGGGAACTGGGATCAATCTCACGACCTATCGGATCATGCTGATCGTTTCGATCTTCGAGGAGATCACCGTCAGCGATCTGGCGCGCCTGATGGTCATCGACCGCGCTCAGGTGAGCCGGCTCTCCACCGAAATGACACGGCAAGGGCTTCTGACATCGAAGGCAGACAAATCCAACAAGCTGAAAAAGCTGTTGATGCTGACGCCCGAGGGGCAAGAGCGCTACGAAGATTTGCGCATCCGTTTCAACGATCGCTCAGAGCTCGTGACAATGCACGCCGACGAAGAAGAAGTGAACGTGCTGCTCAACATCGTGGACCGCGTCAGCCAGCATCTCGCCGATAAGATCGAAAACGCCTGATCCAAACCTGATCGCCCAATAAGAAAACGCCCCGCAAAATACGGGGCGTTTCTTTTTCATGGATTGTGTGTGGCTTACGCCATCCACCAACGCTCGGCGAGGCGGCTGGAGTCCATCTGCCACAGATTGCCGATGGTGCCAGAATTGGCGAGCTTGGACGTGTGCGCGTCAACGTAGTTGGCGTACATCGGCACGACGGTACCGCCCTCAGCTGACATGATGGACTGCATTTCCGTGTAGATCTCATCACGCTTGGACGTGTCGAGCTCGGCGCGGCCCATGAGCAGGAGCTCCTGGAAGCGGGCATTCTCCCACTGGGTATCGTTCCAGGGCACACCGCTTTCGTAGGCGGTGGAGAACATCCAGTCTTCGGTGGCGCGGCCAGACCAGTAGCAGGCGCACCATGGCTTCTTGAGCCAGACGTTCGACCAGTAGCCGTCTGCGGGCTCCTGCACGACTTCGATGTTGATGCCAGCCTGAGCCGCGGAGGCCTGATAGAGCTGTGCTGCATCGACCGCGCCGGAGAAGGCCGCGTCTGAGGCGGACAGCTGCACCGTCACGTCGCTCACGCCCGCATCAGCGAGGATCTTCTTGGCCATGTCAGGATCGAAATCGTTCTGCGGCAGGTCAGCAGCAAAGTACTGGTTTGCCGGTCCGATCGGGTGGTCGTTGCCCACAGCACCGTGGCCCTGCAGGATCTTGTCCACCATCTCCTGACGGTTGATGGCGTGCTTGAGCGCCTGGCGCACGGCCAGATCGTCAAACGGCGCCACGTTCGTGAGCATCGGGAAGGTGTAGTGCTGGTTCCCCGTCACCTCGAAGATGGTGATGTTCGGGTTGGCGCGCATTAGCGGCTCGGTTTTGAAGTCCACGCGGTTCACGGCGTCGACCTGGCCCGTCATCAGCGCGTTCATACGCGCGGAGCTGTCGTTGATCGCGGTGAACTCGATGGAGTCAAACCAACCTGCGGAACCGTCCTTGTAGTGGCTGTCAACGCGGCTCACGACGGTGCGCACACCGGGCTCGAACACCTCGACCTTGTAAAGGCCGGTGCCGATGCCTTGCGCGATGGCTTCGACTTCCTGACCCGCCGGGTACATCAGCAGGTGGTAGTCCGACATCAGGAACGGGAAGTCCGCGTTGCCGTCGGCGAGCGTCATCTCGACGGTGAGGTCGTCGAGCTTCTTCATCTCCGCGATCGCTGCCACGATCGGGCGGGCTGCGGATTTCGCGTCCTCGGCCACGTGCAGGTTGAGCGAGGCAATCACATCATCTGCGCCGAAGGGCTTGCCGTTGTGGAAAGTCACGCCGGAACGCAGCTTGAAGGTCCAAGTCTTGGCGTCTGCCGACGCTTCCCAGCTCTCTGCAAGTTCGCCCACGAGAGTACCGTCAGCGGCCACCTCGGTCAGGCAGTCGAAGACACAGCCGTGCGCCGTGACGATCATGTAGCTGTCGGAATGCGTGCGGCCGTCCCAGCTGTCAGACGTGTTTGCACCGGCGAGGCCGATCTTTGCGGTGCCGCCGCGCTTCGGCCCGTGGCCGTCCGCGGATGCGCCGGTTGCGGCCAGCACACCGGCGGCAGCGCCCGTCTGCAAAAGGCCACGACGTGAAAATCTGGTCATATCATTCTCCCTGTTGACCATGAGCGCCCGCCAATCTCTCCCCGGCAGGCGATTCAGTTACATCTTATCAACGGCCGCGTCGCCGATGTTATCAACTCCGCGTTCATTGAGCAGATTAGTGAGCCAGTCCGGATCCATCTCGGGGACCGAGCTGAGAAGAAGATCGGTGTAAGGGTGATGGGGCGGCTGGAACATGTCGTCCTTGGGCCCCTGCTCCACCACTTCTCCATCCTTCATCACCACCACCTCGTCGGCGATCGAGCGAACCGTGGCGAGGTCATGCGTGATAAACATATAGCTGAGCTTGAGCTCATCCTGCAACTTGGCCAAGAGCTTCAGAATGCCCTCCGCCACGAGCTGATCGAGGGCGCTGGTCACCTCATCACAGATGATAAACCGCGGCTCCGCTCCCAGAGCGCGGGCGATCCCGATGCGCTGCTTTTGCCCGCCTGAAAGCTCCGATGGCAGGCGGTTGATGTACTGGCTGGGCTCAAGCTCGATCTGATCGAGCAGCTCCTCCACCCGCTTGCGTTTCGCGGCACCCTTGAGCCCGAGGTAGAATTCAACCGGGCGCCCGATAATCTCACCGATGCTCTTTCTCGGGTTCAGCGCAGTGTCAGCCATCTGGTAGATCATCTGCGCCTGGCGCAACTGATCCTTGGACCGCTTGCGGTAATCAAGCGGCATCGCTTGGCCGTCAAATTCGATGTGGCCCTGCTTTGGCGGCAGGAGCCCCGTGATGCATCGCGCGGTCGTGGACTTGCCCGAGCCCGACTCCCCCACAACGGCCACAGTGCGGCCTTCATGGATATCAAAGCTCACATTGTGCAAAACGGGCACAGCTCCGTAGGCCGCTGTCACGTTTTGTACAGAAATCACGGGCGTCGCATCGACGGCGACATGGGGCTTTTGCGGGCGCTGAAAGCTCCGCACGGCCCAGAGCGATTTTGTGTAATCCTCCTTCGGCGACGACAGCATCGTGCGCGTATCGGCCTCTTCGACCTCGCCGTGGTGGCGCAGATGGC
>JBCBME010000248.1:0-4494 GCA_039822945.1 Pseudomonadota bacterium | reverse complement strand
GGTCAAAGCCCGCGCTGTCAGCGGTGTTGGCATCGAAATAGAGCGGATGCTCCCATCCGTAGTTGAGCCCGAAGACCGCGCCGAGCGCCTTTTGCGTCTCGTAGGCCGGGCGCGTCCGCATGGGGCGGCCGGCCTCGCGCTCCTCGCCCGGGAAGTGGATGGCGAAACGGTTGGCGTATTGGTCCTTCACCCGGGCCTTGGTGAAGTCCGCCCCGGCCCAGGGGCCGAAGCGGGCCACGTCCCAGCCAAACATGTCTTGTTGGCTCTCGCCCTCCACCATCCATTGCGCGGCAGACAGGCCGATGCCGCCGGACTGCGAGAACCCGGGGATCATGCCGGTACAGAGGAAGTAGTTCCTAAGATCAGGGTGCGGGCCATAGAGCGCGGAGCTGTCAGGCGACCAGATCATGGGCCCGTTGATCACCCGCTTGATGCCCGCCGTGCCCACCGCCGGCACGCGCTCGATGGCGCGCATCATGTTCTCTTCGATCCGCTCGAGATCGTCGGCGAAAAGCTCGTGCCCGAAGCCCTGCGGCGTGCCGTCTTCGGCCCAGATGCGCACGTCTTTCTCGTAAGCCCCGACGAGCAGCCCCTGCCCCTCTTGCCTCAGGTAATACTCCCCGTCGCGGTCCGCGACCGAGGGCAAGCGGCTGTCGAGGGCCGCGATCTCTGCAATGGTCTCAGTGACGAAATACTGGTGCTCGGTGGGCAAAAGCGGCAGCGTGATCCCCGCCATTTTGGCCACCTCGCGTCCCCAGAGGCCCGCGGCATTCACGACCGAGCCGCAGGTGATGTCGCCCTTTTCGGTCTCCACACGCCACCCCGTCGCCGTGGGCACCGTCGCCGTCACCGGCGTGAAACGATAGATTTCGGCCCCCATGGCGCGCGCGCCCGCCGCATAGGCCGCCGTGACGCCGGAGGGGTCCACATTGCCGCCCTCAGGCTCGAACATGATGCAGCGGATCCCGTCGTAATCGACGAGCGGGTGCAGGGCCTCGGCCTCGCTCCGGCTCACCTCGTGAAAGGCAAGCCCGTAGAGCCGCGCCTTCGCCGCCTGAAGCCGCAGCTGGTGCTCGCGCGCCTCTGTCTGCGCCAGATAAAGACTGCCGGGCTGAAAAACCCCGCAGCCCTGCCCTGTCTCGGCCTCGAGCTCCTTGTAGAGGCTCATCGTGTAGTTCTGCAGGCGCGAGATGTTCGTGTTGTCGTGGAGGCCGTGGATGTTGGCGGCCGCATGCCAGGTGGAGCCGCTTGTCAGCTCATCGCGTTCCACCAGCACGACATCGCGCCAGCCGAGCTTGGCCAGATGATAGAGGATCGAGCACCCGATCACGCCCCCTCCAATAACAACAGCCTGCGCGTGGGTTTTCATGGTGTCCTCCCTGATGCCGCCAGCCTACCCTGCGGCATTCGCCCCAATTGCCCAACCGCGACACATTTGGGCGCATTCCCCCATCTTCACCTTTCCAAAAATACTCATAGGCTGACGCCGGACATCGGGAGAGGCGCGGGCAATGGAGCACCACAGGGTTATCATTATCGGGGGCGGCGTCGTGGGCTGCTCGGTCGCCTATCACCTGACAAAGCTCGGCTGGTCGGACGTCCTCCTCCTTGAGCGGTCCGAGCTCACGAGCGGCTCCACCTGGCACGCGGCAGGCGGCTTTCATACGCTCAACGGCGACACCAACATGGCAGCGCTGCAGGGTTACACGATCCGCCTCTACCGGGAGTTGGAAGAGCTCACGGGTATGTCCTGCGGGCTTCACCATGTGGGCGGCGTGACGTTGGCGGACACGCCCGAGCGCTTTGACATGCTCAAGGCCGAACGCGCCAAGCACCGCTATATGGGCCTCGAGACCGAGATCGTGGGGCCAGACGAGATCGCAAGGATCGCCCCGGTGACGAATGTCGAGGGGATCCTCGGGGGCCTCTATGATCCGCTCGACGGCCATCTCGACCCCTCGGGCACGACCCATGCCTATGCCAAGGTTGCGCGCATGGGCGGCGCCACGATCAAGACCCACGTCATGGTGCGGGAGACAAACCCGACGCCAGACGGCTGGGAGGTGGTGACGGATGGGGGAACGCTCACCTGCGAGCATCTCGTCAATGCCGCGGGCCTCTGGGCGCGGGAGGTGGGGCACATGGCGGGGATCAACCTGCCGCTCCACCCCATGGAGCACCAATACATCGTCACCGACGACATCGCCGAGATCTATGAGCGCGCCGAGGAGCACCCCCATGTGATGGACCCGGCGGGCGAGAGCTATCTCCGGCAAGAGGGGCGCGGCCTCTGCATCGGCTTTTACGAGCAACGCGCCAAGCCCTGGGCCGTGGACGGCACGCCGTGGACTTTCGGGCACGAGCTCCTGCCCGACGATTTCGACAAGATCGAAGAGAGCATCGCCTTCGCCTACAAGCGCTTCCCGACGCTCGAGCGCGCGGGTGTGAAATCCGTCATCCACGGGCCCTTCACCTTCGCGCCCGACGGCAACCCGCTGGTCGGGCCAGTGCCGGCGCTCAGGAACTACTGGTCGGCCTGCGGCGTCATGGCGGGCTTTTCCCAGGGCGGCGGTGTGGGGCTCTCGCTCGCGCAGTGGATGATCGAGGGCGAGGCCGAGCGCGACGTCACCGCCATGGACGTGGCCCGCTTCCCGCGATGGCTCTCGCCCGGTTTCACGCTCCCCAAGGTTGTCGAGAACTACCAGCGGCGCTTTTCGATCTCCTACCCCAACGAGGAGCTTCCGGCGGGCCGCCCGCTCCGCCAGACGCCGATGTACGATATCTTTGACGGCATGGGCGCGGTCTGGGGCCAGCAATTCGGGCTCGAGGTGCCGAACTACTTCGCCGCCACGGGCGAGCCGCGCTATGAGGCGCCGTCCTTCCGCCGCTCCAACGCCTTCGCCGCCACCGCGCGGGAGGTTGCCGCCGTGCGGGAGCGCGTGGGCATCAACGAGGTCCACAACTTTGGCAAGTACCGCGTCACGGGCCCCAAGGCGCGCACATGGCTCGAGCGTGTCATGGCCGGACGCATCCCGAAGCCCGGGCGGCTCTCGCTCACGCCGATGCTCTCGGAGAAGGGCAAGCTCATCGGGGATTTCACGATCTCCTGCCTCGGGCCGGAGACCTATCAGCTCACCGCGAGCTACGGCGCGCAAGACATCCACACCCGCTGGTTCGAGCGCCACGCCATGGAGGGCGCGCGGGTCGAGAACGTCTCCGACACGCTCAATGGCTTTCAGATCGCGGGGCCGCGGGCGCGCGATGTGCTGGCTAAGGTCACCCGCTCAGACGTGAGCGACATGCGGTTTCTCGATGTGCGGCGGCTGACGCTCGGCATGATCGACTGCACTGTGCAGCGCGTCAGCTATACCGGCGACCTGGGTTACGAGATCTACTGCCACCCCATGGAGCAGCGCCACCTCTGGCACCTCCTCTGGGAGGCCGGAGCCGAATTCGGCATGGCGCCCTTCGGGATGAGGGCGATGATGTCGCTGCGCCTCGACAAACTCTTCGGCTCGTGGATGGCAGAATTTTCGCCAGATTACACACCCAAAGAGACAGGCCTCGCCCGCTTCATGCACTGGGAGCGGAATTTCATCGGCAAAGCCGCCGCTCACGCGGATGCGCCCACGCGCATGCTCTGCGCCTTTGAGGTGCAGGCCGCCGACGCCGACGTCGTGGCCTATGAGCCGATCTTTGCGGGCGAGGACGTGGTGGGCTTTTGCACCTCGGGCGGGTTCTCGCACCACACGGGCAAGAGTATCGCGCAGGGCTTTTTGCCCACCGACATGGCCACGGACGGCGCGCGGTTTGACATCGAGATCCTCGGGGAGCGGCGCGCGGCTACGGTCTTTAGCACGCCCCTCTTCGACGCGGACGGGGCGCGGATGCGCGGCTGAGGGTGATTGACAACACTTGAATAACCATTCAAGTGTTTGACATGATCGACACGGACCTGCGCCCAGACCAAACCGCCGAGCTTGCCAACACGTTTGGCCTGCTCTCGGATCCCACGCGCCTGTCCATCGTGATCGCGTGCATGGAGGAGGAACGCTCCGCCGGTCAGATCGCTGAGCATCTCGGCGCGTCCGCCTCCCTCACCAGCCATCACCTGAGGCTCTTGCGCGCCGCGCGCATCCTCAAATCCGAACGCCGCGGCAAGCAGGTCTTTTATTCGATGGCCGATGCCTGCGTGCACTCTGTGCTCACCATTATGATCGAGCACGTCTTCACTCACGACCACACCCACCCCGCCTGAAGGAGGCCCCCATGACCACCGTGACCCATCAGAAATGCGCCTGCGACAGCTGCGTGTGCATCGTTGACATGGAAAAAGCCGTCAAAAAGGACGAGCGCAACTATTGCAGCGACAATTGTGCCAACGGGCATCCCGAGGGCGCGGGCTGTGGCCACCAGGGCTGCGCCTGCACGGCCGGCTAATCAGGCCAGAAGGAGCTCTGCCTCGAACCGTCTGAGGCTGCGGCGGGCCGCTGC
>JBCBME010000247.1:0-4520 GCA_039822945.1 Pseudomonadota bacterium | reverse complement strand
CACTCTCGATCTGCTACATGGCCATCGGTGCCAAGATCCTGCTCATCCCCAACCCGCGGGACATGGATGCCTTCGTGGGTGCGCTAAAGGATGCGAAGTTCTCCATCATGGCGGGCGTCAATACGCTCTTTGCCGGGCTCTGCATGCATCCGGGTTTCAGGGAGGTGGATTTCTCCAACTACAAGGTCTCCATCGGCGGCGGCGCGGCCGTGCTCGAGGCCACGTCGAACGCCTGGAAAGACATCACCGGCCACCACATCAAGGAGGGCTACGGCCTCTCGGAGACCTCGCCCATCCTCTGCATCAACCCGATGTCAGTGACGCACTTCACGGGCGCCTGTGGCCTGCCTGTGAGCTCAACCGACATCAAGCTCCTCGATGAAAACGACGAAGAGGTCGCCATCGGCGAGCGCGGCGAAATCTGTGCCGCAGGCCCCCAGATCATGAAGGGCTACTGGAACCGGGACGACGCCAATGAGGAGGCCTTCACCAAGGACGGCTACTTCCGCACCGGCGACATCGGCACTTTCGACGACGAGGGCTACCTGCGCATCGTCGACCGCAAGAAGGACATGATCCTCGTCTCCGGCTTCAACGTCTATCCCAACGAAGTGGAGGCCGTCGTGGCCAGCTGCCCCGGCGTGGCCGAGAATGCCTGCATCGGCGTGCCCGACGACAAAACCGGCGAAGCCGTGCAAGTTTTTGTCGTAAAAGCTGCCGATGCCGAGCTGAGCGAAGATCAGATCATCGCCCATGCCCGCGAACACCTCGCCGCCTACAAAGTGCCGCGGCGTATCTCTTTCCTCGCGGAACTTCCGAAGTCAAACGTCGGTAAAATACTCAGACGCGAACTGCGTCAGTCATAAAGCGCAGACGCCGCGCGCGTCTCGACCATAAAAGGGAACGATTAAAATGCCCGCACCCAAAGGATACAGCTCCGCCACGATGAAGGATTTCATCGGCCACGATTTTGGCAGCGCCGAGCCGATGACGATCAACCAGATCCGCATCAACACATTCGCGGACGTCACCGAGGATCACCAGTGGATCCACGTGCACCCCGAGATGGCCAAAAGGCACTCGCCCTTTGGGACGACCGTGGCCCACGGCTTTCTGGTGCTCTCGATGCTGGCGGGCTCCATCGCCGATATCGGCATCGTCCCCAAGGACGCCAAGGGCGTGCTGAACTACGGCACCGACAAGGTCCGGTTCCTGACGCCAGTGCTCGTCGATAGCACCGTCATCAACTCCTACAAGCTCATCGGCGTGGAGGAGAAAGGCGAGGGGCGTCTTCTCGCCAAGGTCGAGGCCACCACCACAATCCAGGGCATGCCGAAGCCCGCCGTGGTGGCCGAAGTGCTCGCCATGATTGTCGTGTAACGGAGGCTCAGATGGCTAAGAAACCAAAGGATAGCAGCGTCGATACCGCAGCCGATCTCGCCAAGGCGATGATGGGGTTTTACGGCAAGGCGCTCATGGCCCCGCAAGTGGCGGCCTCGGAATCGATCAAGCTGGGCAAGGAAGTGGTGCGCTCCATGACGGGTGCCTCCACCGTGGGGCCCATGAAGGGCGACAAGCGCTGGCGCGATCCGGTCTGGCTCACCAACCCGGCCTACCGCGTGCTCATGCAATCCTATCTCGCCTGGTGTCGCGGCATCGAGGCCTGGGTCGATGGTCTGGGCCTCTCGGAGCGCGACAAGCTCCGCGCGAAGCTTCTGACCGGGCTCGTCACCGACACGATGGCGCCCACCAACACGCTCGCCGGTAACCCCACCGCGATGAAGACGACGCTCGAATACGGCGGCCAAAACCTCGCCAAGGGCCTCAAGCAGTTCATCGGCGACATGCAGCACAATAACGGGCTGCCCTCGATGGTGGACAAATCGAAGTTCACGGTGGGCGAAAACCTCGCCCAGTCCGAGGGCCGCGTGGTCTACCGCGAGGATCACCTGGAGCTCCTCCAGTACCTCCCGAAGACCGACACGACCTACAAGACGCCGATCTTCATCGTGCCGCCCCAGATCAACAAGTTCTACGTCTGGGATCTGGCACCGGGCCGCTCGGTCATCGAGTATCTGACGTCGCTCGGGCATCAGGTCTTTATCGTGAGCTGGCGCAACCCCTCCGCGAAGGAGAGCGATTGGGGCCTGAACTCCTACGTCGAGGCGCTCGATCGCGCGTCCGAGGTGGCCTGTGCGATCTCGAAATCGACGTCCCTCAACATCATCGGCGCCTGCTCGGGCGGGATCACGGCCGCTATGCTCATCGCGCTCTGGAGCGCGCGGGGCGACAAGGAGCGGGCGAACACCTTCACCTGCCTCGTGGCGATCCTCGATGTGGAGGGCGGCAAGAACACGACCATGGGCCTCTTTGCCAACCTAGAGACGCTCGAGCTCGCGCGCGCCTTCTCGGGCCGCAAGGGCGTGCTCGAGGGCAAGGATCTGGAGCGCACATTCGCGTGGCTGCGGCCCAACGATCTGATCTGGGCCTACTGGGTCAACAACTACCTTATCGGGAACGATCCACCCGCCTTCGACATCCTCTACTGGAATGCCGACACCACGAACCTGCCCGCCGCACTCCACGGTGATCTGATCGAGCTTCTGCGCCGCGGTGGCCTCGACGGGGACGAGGGCTGGGAAGTCGCCGGCCACAAGATCTCCCTCAAGGACGTGGTTTGCGACACCTTCGTTGTGGGCGGTGAGACCGACCACATCACGCCGTGGGATGGCTGCTACCAGTCGATCCACGCGTTCGGCGGCAACTCCACGTTCCTCCTCTCCCAGGCAGGCCACATCCAGTCGCTCATCAACCCGCCGGGCAACCCCCGCGCGAAGTTCATGACCAACGACGGTGAGCACACCTCTCCCGAGGAATTCCTCGAAGGCGCCAAGCAAAACAAAGGCTCCTGGTGGCCCCACTGGATGCACTGGATGAACGAACGCTCGGGCGATAAGGTCAAAGCACCGACGGGCTACGGCTCCCGGAAGTACAAAGAAATGGACGCAGCCCCAGGCACTTACGTCCACGCCAAGGCCAAGGCCTGAGAAAGTTGAGCCCCATGACCCAAAGCAAAATCACCGCGGACCACATCACGGTCATGGGGCAAAAGATCCGCTACGCCTTCTTCGGAGACGAGGGGGCGGAGCGCACGCTTCTGGTGTTCAACGGGATCGGGGCGAGCCTCGATGCCGTGGCACCTGTGGCGGGCTTTTTCGAACGCACGCGTATCCTTGTGTTTGATGTGCCGGGCGTCGGCGGCTCGCCCACGCCGCTCATCCCCTACCGCTTCGCGTGGCTCAGCCGGATGACCGCGCGCCTCCTCGACAAGCTCGGCATCGGTGAGGTCGACGTGGCGGGCGTCAGCTGGGGCGGGGCCGCGGCCCAGCAATTCACCTACGACCATCAGGACCGTGTCCGCTCGCTCACGTTGTGCGCGACATCCGCGGGCATGGTCATGATCCCGGGCAACATCCAGGTCCTGCGCAAGATGGCCACGCCCAAGCGCTACCTCGACCCCGAGCACATGCTCAACATCGGCCCCGACATCTACGGCGGCCAACTGCGCATGAACAGCGAGCTTCTGAAGATGCACGCAGGCTCGCTCAAAGCCGGCGACGCCCGCGGCTATCTCTACCAGCTCATCTGCGGCATGGGCTGGACAAGCTGGCTCTGGCTTCCCCAGATCGAGGTGCCGACGCTCCTCCTGATGGGCGGCGACGATCCCCTGATCCCGGTCGTCAATGGCAAGATCCTCATGAACCGCCTGCAGAACGCGCAGATGGTGGTGATGGATTGCGGGCACCTCTTCATCCTGTCGAAACCGGGCGAGACCGCCCAGCGGATCGAAGCCTTCATCCATGATGGCGTCGTGCTCGACGCCGAGGAGTTCTCGGATGGAGAGCCAATCCCCGCCTAAGGCCGAGGCCACAGATGCCGCCAAAGCCGCGCGTCTTACGCAGACGCGAGGCTGGGCGCGCAGCGTCCTCATCGCGCTCACGGCGGCCTTCTTCGGTCTCTCGCTCATCCCCGATCCGCCCCTGTGGGTCCGGCTTCTGCGCCACATGGCAGAGGCCGGGATGATCGGCGCGCTCGCAGACTGGTTCGCCGTCGAGGCGCTCTTTCGCCACCCGTTCGGGCTAAAGATCCCACACACCGCGCTCTTGCCGCGGAACCAGAAGCGCGCGGCCGAAAGCGTGGGACAGTTCTTCAACACCTACTTCCTCGACCCCGATGCAATCTCGGCCCGCGTGGCGCAGATGGCGCCCGCGCGCCGCGCCGCCGAATGGATCTCGGATCGCGACCATGCCCGCCTCGTGGCAGAGCCTCTGGCAAAGGCGCTCACCGTGGCGCTCTCGTCCGATGACGTCACGCTGCCCAAGGGGCTCAGGAAGGAGCTCCGCGCCGCGCTCTCCTCAGACGCCGCGACCGACGCACTCGTCCACGCGCTCGGCCCGATGCTCGAAAAGGGGATGGGGGGCGACCTCCTCAAGGACACGCTCTCCCAGATCCGCGGCGCG
>JBCBME010000246.1:0-4531 GCA_039822945.1 Pseudomonadota bacterium | reverse complement strand
TGGCATTGTCCACGACCACGACCTTTTCGAGATGAACCGGATCAGCATCGAGGAGCCTTGCCAGCGTCACCTCAAGCTGCGCCACGCGATTATGCGTAACCACGACAGCCACAAGCCGGCCCGCATGGGAGAACTGAGCACCGTCAGACATGAGGGCGCTCATCGCCACAAAGGTGAGCCGTGTCAAACAGACTTCACGCTTTACGATGGCGTTCTGTGCCGCCCGGTGGCATCAAAACTGGGCTCCGTGCCAACAAGAAAGCCCGCGCCTTGGAGATCCATGACACACCCATCCCGGGCCTCAAGATCCTGATCCCCGCACGTTTTGCGGATGCGCGCGGCTATTTCAGCGAAAGCTGGAATGCGCGGCGCATGGCCCAAGCTGGGCTCGATGTGGGCTTCGTTCAGGACAACCTCTCGCTCTCCACGCACCGCGGCACCATTCGCGGCCTGCACTACCAAGCACCTCCTCACGCCCAGGCCAAACTGGTGCGTTGCGGCCGCGGGCGCCTTTGGGACGTGGCTGTCGATGTCCGGGCGGGCGCACCCACTTACGGACAGTGGTACGGGCTCGAGCTCAGCGCCGAAAACGGCAAGGCGCTTATGATCCCAGAGGGCTTTCTTCATGGCTTCATCACGCTCAGCGATGACACAGAAGTCGTCTACAAGTGCAGCGCGCACTACGCACCCGAAAGCGACGGCGCCGTCGCTTGGGACAGCGTCGGGATCGACTGGCCAGACGAGATGGCAGGAGGCACGCCGATCCTTTCAGACAAGGACGCGCAGGCGCCAAAGTTTTCAGATTGGACCAGCCCGTTCCGCTGGGACGGCGCCGCATGAAGCTATTGGTCACAGGAGGAGCAGGCTTCATCGGGTCGGCTGTGGTCCGGCTCGCAGTCGCGCGGGGCCATGAGGTGATCAACCTCGACGCGCTCACCTATGCCGGCTGCCTCGAGAACGTGGCCAGTGTTGCTGACGCGCCGGGTTATCACTTCGTTGAGGCCGATCTGCGTGATCGGGCTGCTCTCGACGAGGTTCTGAGCGCCCATGCGCCAGATGCTGTCATGCACCTCGCTGCCGAAAGCCATGTGGACCGCTCGATCGACGGCCCGGCTGCCTTTATCGACACCAACGTCACCGGCACATTCAACCTGCTCGAGGCCGCGCGCGCCTACTGGGCCGCTCGGGGCCGACCAGACGCGTTCCGCTTTCACCATGTGTCCACGGACGAAGTCTTTGGCACCCTTGGACCTGAGGGGCGCTTCACAGAAGACACACCCTACGACCCTCGCTCGCCTTATGCCGCGTCGAAGGCCGCATCTGACCACCTCGTACGTGCATGGCATCATACCTATGGCCTGCCCGTGGTGCTCAGCAATTGCTCCAACAACTACGGGCCCTTCCATTTCCCCGAAAAGCTCATCCCCGTCGTCATTCTGAGCGCCTTGGCGGGGCAGCCTCTGCCGATCTACGGCGACGGATCTCATGTCCGGGACTGGCTCTACGTGGACGATCACGCAGACGCGCTGTTGTGCGTGCTGGAACATGGCAAACTCGGGCAAAGCTACAACATTGGCAGCGAGAGCGAGTGCAGCAATCTGGAGCTCGTGCGGTCGATCTGCGCGATCCTCGATGCCAAGCGCCCCAAAGCGGACGGCACACCCTACGCAGACCAGATCGCCTTTGTGCCCGACCGACCGGGCCACGACGCGCGCTACGCCATTGATCCGTCCCGGATGCGCGAGGAGCTTGGCTGGAGCGCCTCTGTGAGCCTCAAGGATGGTCTAGAGCGTACCGTGACTTGGTACCTCGAAAACGAGGAGTGGTGGCGCGCTTTGCGAGGGCGGAACGGGGTCGGGTCCCGGCTCGGCACGGCAGGCTAGACCGAACTAGGCGATGACTTCGACCTCATAGAGTGCGACCGAGGCGTCGGAACTCAACAGGGTGAGACCCTCCGCCTGGGCCTGAGCCACGAGCATCCGGTCAAAAGGATCCGCGTGATGCGTCGGGAGCGCAGCTGCTGCTTCCGCATGGGTCCAGCTGATAGGCAGCGGCCGACAGCCAGAGTCCCGCGCGACGTCGAAAATGCGCTCCGGCACATCAAGTTTCCCGAGCGCGCGCTTGATGCCGATTTCCCATACGGATGCAGCTGAAAGATAAAGCTCCCCCTGCGCCAGCGCCTCACGTTGAGCTGCGCTTAGCCGCGGGTCATCCACCAGCGCCCATAAGAGGACATGGGTGTCGAGGAGAAGCCGCATTCAGCTGCCGTGAAAGAGCGCGGCAACTTCTGCATCGCCCTCGGCCATGTCAGCCGGCAAGGTGAAATCGCCTTTCATCGCGCCGATGAGCGGACGCCCCTGCGGTCGTTCCGCCGCCACAAGCTTGGCGACCGGCTTCCCATAACGGGTGAGCTCAATCGCTTCCCCGGCCTCTGCACGGCGGATGAGCTCTGCAAATTGCGCTTTGGCATCTGCGACGGCAATCTTCATTAGCGTGACCCCTTCTGACCAAGAGATAGGTCAACTCAGGCGCACAGGCAAGACTTCTGCTTCCCCTGCCCTGCCTACGTTGACAGCTGTCAACTCCTGTCACGCGGCCTTAAGAAGGGCCATCACCATCGGCCCCGGGGAAAATGCTGATGTCTCAGCCTGCCGCGACAGCGATCTGAGATACCCCCCGGGATTGTGAATGTGATCCACGCGCTGCAGCATCGCCGCAATCGTGATCGCGGCACGCTCAGGGCCCATGGCTCCCTTCGCCTCACGCCACGCATCCGCGCTGATCCCCATCATCGGCCGCACGCGATCAGCTGCATTCAGAAGATGATGCCAGTGCCGGATCTCCCCCTCAGCATAAAGCGCAACATCTGGACAGGCTTTACAGACCAAAGGCAACGGCAAGACAGATGCCTCCTCCTCGGGTGCCGCATTCGCCTCCTCGCCATTTTCATGGCAGAGTTCAGAGTCAGAAGGGTTTGCTTTTGAATTCTGATGGTGCCGCTCGTTTTCGATGGCATTGCCGCTCATTTTTTCTGTATTTGAAGTAGACGCATCTAGCCCCGAAAGCCGCTCACGAATGTCAGATGACAACGCGAGGATTTCCTCGTGGAGAGCCTCAAGCTCCGCTCCGTCGAGGCGCCTCCGCATCTTGCGGCGCGCAAGCCTTACCCCATCGTCTACGGCGTCCCACTGACCACCTGGCGCCGTCTCCTGACCGTACTCGAGGAGTTTTGCGGCATCCCTAAGCGCAACGACAGCTTCAGCTCTCAGGCGTCGGACATTATCCGCTGCGGCTCGCGCCCGATCAGCCGCCTCCGCGATCTCCACCGCTCTCACGAGGAGTGGACGCAAGGAGAACCCGTAGGCATAGGCCACAGCCCCATCCCTACCCCTGGCCGCATAGCGCTTCCCGTTGGGGCTGTCGTGGCGCAGGAGAAGCCCTGCGTGCACGAGGGCGGCAAGATGACGGCGCAACGTGCTCTCTGCCATGCCATGCGCCCGGCTCGAGAGCGCCTTATTGGACGGAAACACGATGAGATCTGCCCCCTCATCGAGGCTTCGCGATGGGAAGAAGCTCAGGAGCGCGGCGAGCACGGAAAGATCTCTGTCAGTCACCCCATAGGCCGCGCGCGCGTCGCGAAGATCATCGAGAAGAGTGTATTTGTCAGCGCTTGGCAGCGGCGCCTCAGCCTCTGCCAAAGCATGCGCCGCCAGCAAGCCCGCGGTGACAGCCCGCGGCCCAAAGGGCGTGGTTGCAAGATGGGTCATGTCTTTTCACGAGGACGCAAAAAGTGGCCCGCGGACTCATCGCGGTTGTTGACAGCTGTCAACGATGCGGGCAGATTCATGGTGCGAAGATGAAAACGGCCTCTCGGGATGTGATGTCCTGGGGGGTCTTTTTTTGTCCTGTTGTGCCTCCTTGATGTTTGTCCTGCTCGTGCGGCCCGGTTTTTCCCGGATCCGCTATTCGCCGCCGGTCGTGTCTCGATACTGGCGGTGAATCTCTGAAATGTTGTCAGCAAGCCATTGGCCGAAATCGGCATCGCCGAGCGTGATCGCTACCGATTTGCCCTTGGCAGCGACCGTGCCGAGATCTCCCGCGAGGGCCCTCGGACCGGGCATTGATGAAGGGGCAGGGGCCCTGGGCGCGAGAGCGGCAAGGATGGCCTCAAAACGCGCATCGGACGGATCATCAGACATCTGTCGGGCCTCGGCCACGAGTTCGCCGACCGGCCCTCCCCTTGCCTCGATATGGCGAGCCAGCAAAAGCCAGCGGTCACGCCCAATCCCAGGGGCTGGCCCAATGGCTGTGATCAAATCCGGCGTGACTGTGTCCGCCACCGTCAGCATGCGGCTGATCAGCGTTTTATCGATATGGAGTGCATCGCAGATAAGCTTTCTGTCGAAACCGGCGTCACGCATCTGCCGGGCAAAGTTTGCCTTTTCCACGAAAGTCAGATCGCGGCGGGCGGAGTTTTCCTGACCTTGTGCGAGAATGAGCTCGCGATCATCCATCTCCCTCAAGAGCGCCT
>JBCBME010000245.1:0-4548 GCA_039822945.1 Pseudomonadota bacterium | reverse complement strand
GCGGGTGCTGCGATCATGGGGCTCGAGCTGATCTTCATCAAAAAGCTGACCGTGCGGGAGGCACCGCTCCAGCTCTTGACGATCAACAACGCCATTGGGCTGGCGCTCTCTTCGGTGGCGGTGGCGTTTGTCTGGCAATGGCCCTCGGGCGCGGAGTGGCTGCCGCTCGCCGGAGTGGGCCTCTCGATGGTGTGTGGACAAGCGCTCTTTTTGCAGGCGCTCAGGGGAACCGACGCGAGCTACACGGCGCCTTTCAATTACTGCGTGCTGATCTTTGCGACCGCCTATGACTACGCCATTTTTGCCGCTGTGCCCGACGCTGTGAGCTGGGCGGGCATGGCCGTGATCGTCACAGGCGCCGCGCTCTTGGCGTGGCGCGAGGGCAAGGCGGGCGTCAGGGCTTCAGCCGGTAGCCCGTCCGAAAACCCAACCACGTGAGGACGCACAGAACCGTCGTGGCAAACCCGAGCACCGCGAGGGAGAGCGCAGGCGCGCTGTCTGACACCCCGAGCACCGACCAGCGCATCCCGTCGATTGCATAAAAGATCGGGTTAAAGCGCGTCAGCGTCTCGAGCGCGGGCGGCAGCGCGGTGACCGAGTAGAACGTGCCCGACAAAAACGCGAGCGGGGTCACCACGAAGTTTGTCAGCGCCGACATCTGGTCGAATTTCTGGGCCTGGATCGCGGCCAAAAGCCCGAGCGCGCCCATGAAGGCCGAGCCCAGCACGATAAAGCCCAGCATCGCCAGCGGGTGCGCCACCGGGATGCCGAGGACGAGCCGGAGCGCGAGGATGAGCACGAGCGCAATTGCAAGCCCGCGCCCCACCCCGCCCACGAGGTAGCCCACGGTCAGCTCCCCCGCTGAAAGGGGCGGCATCAGCGTATCGACGATATTGCCGTTGATCTTGGCCGAGATGAGGGAAGACGACGTGTTGGCAAACGAGTTCTGGATGACGCTCATCGCCATCAGCCCGGGGGCAAGAAACGTCACGAAGTCGAACCCCATCACGTCGCCGCGCGCCTCGCCAAAGGCCACGTCGAAGATCAGCAGAAAGAGGCCCGCCGTCACGAGGGGCGCCAGCACCGTCTGCGTGGGGATCGCGGCAAAGCGGCGGCATTCGCGTTGACAGAGCGTGTAGAGCCCCAGCCAGTTGATCCGCCCGAAGCGGCGCGTGCCCATCTCGCTGCGGTGTTGTTCATTTGACGCGGCCATGCCCAACCTGCCTTGTTCTTACCCGGCGCACCACATATACAGTGATGCTCGTGAGGGCCCAAGTGGGGCGCAAGCCCAGTAGCGTCAACCGCATCGACAAGAGGAAGAGCATGTCCTGGACCGACGAACGCGTTGAAATCCTGAAGAAGATGTGGGGCGAGGGGCAATCCGCCTCGGTGATCGCCAAGGAGCTCGGCGGCGTGACGCGGAATGCCGTGATCGGCAAGGTGCATCGCCTCGGGCTGTCGAACCGCGCGGGCGCGGGAGCGACCTCTGCGAAGGCCGCGCCTGAAAAGAAAGCCGCCAAGCCCGTCAAGGAGCCCGTGGAGGCCAAGGTCGAACCCAAGACCGAGAGCGCAGCCCCCGAGCGTGCGATCTCGCCCGCCGCGCGCAAGATCATCCCGGCAGGCCAGCCGCTGCCGCCGCAGCCCTCTGCCAACGAGATCAGCCCTGAGGCCCTGGCCAAGGTCAACGAGGTGGAGAAGACCTCCAAAAAGATCTCGCTCATGGAGCTCACCGAACGGACATGCAAATGGCCCGTGGGCGATCCCGCGACCGATGATTTCTGGTTTTGCGGACTGCCCGTCCAGCAGGGCAAGCCCTACTGCGAGGCCCATGTGGGCGTGGCGTTCCAGCCCATGTCGTCACGGCGCGACCGCCGCCGCTGATCCCGCTCTCGTTTTCGATGTGATGCCGCCACGCCTTTGCGCGTGACGCAAGCTGGTCGTTCTGTTTACCTTTTCCCGAGGGAAGGCAGAGGGCTGGGCAGTGGATTACAAGATCGTCACGGTACACGGCACCTTCGTGGACAGCTCCGTTCTGCGCGGGGATGAGTGGTGGCAAAAAGACAGCCCCTTCCACGACGACGTCTTGCGCTACCTTGGCACCGAGACAGAGCACGTCACCTGGACCCCTTTCCCGTGGTCCGGGGCCAACAGCCTGACGGAGCGCTTCGCGGAGGCTGATAAGCTGCGCGGTTGGATGCGCGACGAAAAACTCCCTCAATCGAAGGTCGTTCATCTGTGCCACAGCCACGGCGGCAACGTGTTCGAGTATGCCCGCAGGGGATTGGACAAGAAGATGAAGGAAGAGAATGCGCCCCGCGCCATCACCGTGGGCACGCCCTTCCTCATGGAAGCGCGGGTGCCGCAATTTGACTGGATCCTAAAGCTTGGCCGGGTTGGCATCTACATCGCGGTCGCTTTGTTTCTGGCGGCGGGCATCCTCGAGCTTGATGATGAAATTGAACGCTGGCTTTGGATGGGCGTGGCAGCCGCACTCGGCGTTGGGGCCTTCGCGCTCTTCATCAGCCGCTACCTAAGGTTCGCCGCCGATGCACTTTGGGTGGATCCGCCAAAACCATGGAGCTACTTCGGTCTTGGTATCGTGATCCTGGCAGCCATCGAATGGATGAAGCGAGAAGCTGAAAAGTCCTACCCTCGCGACGCTGAGAAAAATCGCGCAAACATCAAAATCTACTCGGCCTTTGATGAGGCGATCGCAGCCTTGCCGAAGGTCAACAAGAGTGAGTTGAAGCTTGCAAAGCGCGCCACGATTACAGGTGTAAGCACGCTGCTTTGGGCGATCCTTTTGTTACTTGGGGCGGGGTTTGTAATGCCTGCACTGGGCGTTGCGCCCTTTGAGCTGCCGTTTCTGAGAGATTTTACTGCCTTGAGCGAGAACAGCGAGGCGCTGCCGCCGGAGTGGATCGGCATTGCCAATCGAGCGGCTGATCTCCTCGTTCTCGTGGTCGCGGCTTTGGTGCTTGGCGCGATTTTCGCGGCGAGCAGGATCACGGAGGGCATTGTGTCGCTCTTCAACACCGCAGTGACGCGGGTCGCGCGGGACGCCGCACTGGGCAAAGACAGCCCGCTTGCCGTCTCTCTCGCAGGCCGGATTTCCGCCAATCACCCGCTGCTCTACGGACAGTTCGAGACAGAAGATACCTGGAAGCCCATGCCTCACGACTTTGACAAGGAGCTCAATGCGCTTATCCGCGAGGAGACCGTAAAGACCGCTGAAGCGATCCGCGAAATGGTGGCGTTCGGGATGTTCTCTAGTGGCTTCAGCACTTTCGAGCCCATCAAGCAGAACATCTCCGGCAAGGAGCTGGTGCACACCTCCTACTTCCGGCACGAGAAATTTGCGGCCTTCATCGCCTATCTGCTGGTGCACGAGCATGGTTTCCCGCCGAGCAAGCATTTTGAAGAGATTGCCGAGGATGCGACGCTCAGGGCGTGGCACGATGAAATCCGCGTGGCCGAAGAGCCGAGCCCCGCGGCTCGAGGTGAGGCGGGGGCGCGCTCGGATCAGACGGCGCCTGCCCAGACTGAGCAGGGAACGGTCTAGCTCAGCAAGATCACGACCCAGGCGATCCCTGCCGCTATGGCGGCGAGGGCGACGGCCGCGCTGCCGGCGTCCTTGGCGCGGCGGGCCAGGTCGGAGCGCTCCCCGCTGACGAGATCGACCGCACGCTCAAGGCCAGTGTTCATGGCCTCAATCGCGAGGACGAGGACGCCCAGCGACAGGATGAGCGCGAGCTCCGCCCCCTCGAGGAGCCAGAGCGCCAGCGCCGCGGAGACAAGATTGGCCCAGACCCAGCTTCGGAAAGAGTGCTCGTGCATCCACGCATCGCGCACGCCCGCCCAGCTCCAGACGCAACGCCAGTAGAGGCGCTTGAAAAAGGTGCCCATGCCCCGCTCTCCCTTTAGTGGCGTTAGTCTTTATCGCGCCCCACGAGGCCCGTCAGCACCGCAGCGCCGACAGCGGTGATGACCCAGCCCGAGATCTGGATGGGCAAGCGTGCCCAGTAGCCCACCGCGCCCCAGATGCCGCGCTCCTTGGAGGGGGCCCAGGCTGTCTCCTGCCCGATGGCGTCGAGGGGCACGAAGAGATCGACGGCATAGAGGAACGCACTGAAGGTCTCGTAGTCCTCGTAGGAGGGCGCGGGGTCGTAGCCCTCGGCCACCCCGGTCCAGACATGGAGCGGCTGGAGCCCCGCCGCCTCATGCACCCTCATCGCCGCAAGCCAGTCCGCAGAGGTGAGCACCACATCCGAATTCGGCGCCATCTGCCCGGTCGCATAGACCTGCGCATAGAGGAGAGCTGTCAGGGCCACGATCCCCGCGACAGTCCAAAGCGCGCGGATGGGTTTGTACCCGTAGCCGAAGACGAGCCGTGAGAGCTTTGATACGCCAAACCGGCTGGCAGCCAGTGCGAGGCGCACATCATGCCATGGCTCAACGGGCCGCTCATGGCGGACGCGATCATAGGCCACCAATTGAGCTGCATGCACCCGACCACTGTGGCAACGTTCGCCTCGATGGCAAAAGCCA
>JBCBME010000244.1:0-4558 GCA_039822945.1 Pseudomonadota bacterium | reverse complement strand
GTGGAGCCCGGGTGGATCACGAGCGTCTTGGCGTCGCCCACATTGGCGAGGTGGCTCGCGAGCGTGACATTCTCGATGAAGGCCGAGGCCGCGGCGCGCCCGCCCTTGACGCCCATGGAGATGATGGAGCCCTGACCCTTGGGCATGAGCCGCATTGCGGCCTCATGATCCGGGTGGCCCTCAAGAGCGGGGTGTTTGACCCAAGCGACCTGATCGTGGTTCGTCAGGAATTCGAGCATTTTCGTCGTATTGGACATGTGCCGCTCCATGCGGAGGGGGAGCGTCTCGATCCCCTGCAGGATGTAGAAGGCGTTTTGCGGCGACATGCAGGGGCCGGCATTCATCATCCCCTCGGTGCGGACGCGGAGTGAGAAGGCCATGGGCCCGAACTCTTCCCAGAGGTTGACGCCCTGATAGCCGAAATGCGGCGTTGTCAGGGTGGGGAACTTGCCCTTTGTCTTGCCCCAGTCGAAATTGCCGCCGTCGATGACGGCCCCGCCCAGAGCCACGCCATGCCCGCCCATCCACTTGGTGAGCGAGTGGATGACGATGTTGGCGCCGTGTTCGATCGGCTTGATCATCCAGGGCGTGTTGAAGGTGGCGTCGATGACGAGGGGGACGTTGGCCTCCTTGGTGATGGAGGCCACGATCGGGATGTCCATGATGTCCATGCCCGGATTGCCGATGACCTCGCCAAAGACCATCTTGGTGTTCTTCTGGATGGCGGCCTTGATGGCGCCGGGGTCGTTCGGCTTCACGAAGGTGGTCTTGATCCCGTAGCGCGACAGCGTGTGCTCAAAGAGGTTGATGTTGGCGCCGTACATCTGGCTCGAGGCCACAATGTGATCGCCCGAGGAGCAGAGCGCGAGCACGGTCACGAAGAGCGCGGACATGCCGGAGGCCGTGGCCACGGCGGCCACCCCGCCATCGAGCGCGGCGAGGCGCTGTTCGAGCACGGCGACCGTCGGGTTCGTCAGGCGCGAGTAGATGTGACCGCCGATTTCCATGTTGAAGAGCGCCGCCGCCTGCTCGGTGTCCTGAAACACGTAAGACGTCGTCTGGTGGATCGGGACGGCGCGGCTGCCAAAGCGGGCATCCGGCGATTGCCCGGCATGCAGGCTCAGCGTGTCAAACTTGTAATCTGCCATCTTCGGTCTCCCAGCCGGGGGCAACGGTATCGTCGCACTTTTGCCTCGGAGTGCGCGTCGCCACAAGGGCGCAGTATGCCGCGAAGATCGCCCTGTATTGTCTCAAGAAAAGAAACAATAAATTTCAAAATAGAAAATTGTTTCCGAATAGGCCTAAGTCTTCCACCCGCCGTTTCCACGCGACCCATCGCGAAACCGGGGCGATGATCCGGCGGCGAAGCGCGCTCGGCCCGGAATGGGTCTTGCGTCGCGTCTCCCGAGCGGCAATCACGGGATAACGCCCGGCCCTGAACATCGCCGCTCCACGCGGCCAAGAGTGTCCCATGATTGATCCGACCCCCACCGCCTCGCACTTCGTCAATGGCGCCTATCTCGAAGATACCGACGGCGCGGTGATCGACGTCATCTATGCCTATAGCGGCGAGAAGATCGCGCAGGTCCACGCGGCGACGCCTGCGGTGGTGGAGGCAGCCCTTGCAGCTGCCAAGGCCGCGCAGCCCGCCTGGGCCGCGATGTCGGGCACCGAGCGCGGGCGCATCCTGCGCCGTGCCGCCGACATCATGCGTGAACGCAACCGCGCGCTGTCCGAGCTTGAGACCTACGACACGGGCAAACCCCTACAGGAGACACTCGTGGCCGATGCGACGTCTGCCGCCGATGCGCTGGAATACTTTGGCGGCCTCGCGGGGAGCCTGACGGGCGAGCATGTCGCGCTCGGCGGGGATTTTGCCTACACGATCCGGGAGGCGCTGGGTGTCTGCGTGGGCATTGGCGCGTGGAACTATCCCACCCAGATCGCCTGCTGGAAGGGCGCGCCCGCGCTGGCTTGCGGCAACGCGATGGTCTTCAAACCCTCCGAGACGACGCCGCTCTCGGCGCTCAAAGTCGCTGAGATCCTGCATGAGGCGGGCCTGCCCGCAGGGCTTTATAACGTGGTGCAGGGGATGGGCGCTGTGGGGGCCGCGCTGGTAGAGGATCCGCGCGTCGCCAAAGTCTCCCTCACCGGGTCTGCGCCGACGGGAAAGCGCGTCTATGCCGCCGCCGCGGCGGGTATGAAGCACGTCACGATGGAGCTTGGCGGGAAATCCCCGCTCATCATCTTTGACGATGCGGATGTGGAAAACGCCGTCTCGGGCGCGATCCTCGGGAATTTCTATTCCTCGGGGCAGGTCTGCTCCAACGGGACGCGCGTCTTTGTCCAAAAGGGCATTCGCGACGCGTTCCTTGCGCGCCTGAAGGAGCGCACGGAGGCCGCGATCCTCGGCGATCCGATGGATGAGGCGACGAGTTTTGGCCCGATGATTTCTGAGACGCAGATGAAGATCGTGGAAGGCTACATCGCCAAGGGCGTCGAAGAGGGGGCAGAGCTCATCACCGGGGGCGGGCGCGCCGATCTGCCCGGGTATTTCCTGGAGCCCACGGTCTTTGCCGGGGTCACCGACGACATGACCATCGCGCGCGAAGAGATCTTTGGACCCGTCCTCTCCGTCCTCGATTTCGAGGAGGAGGACGAGGTGATCGCACGAGCCAATGACACCGATCTCGGGCTCTCCGCGGGGGTCTTCACCCAGGATCTGACGCGCGCGCACCGTGTGATCGGCGCGCTTGAAGCTGGCACCTGTTGGATCAACCACTACAACCTCGCGCCGGTCGAGATCCCCTTTGGCGGGGTCAAGGGCTCGGGCGTGGGGCGCGAAAACTCCAAGGCCGCCATCGAGCATTACTCGCAACTCAAGACCGTCTATGTGGGCATGTCGCCCGTCGAGGCGCCGTTTTGACGCCACGCGCGGGAGCCTGAGATGGAGGCAGATTTCGTTATCATCGGTGCGGGCTCCGCCGGTTGCGCCATGGCCTACCGCCTGAGCGAGGCGGGCCATTCGGTGATCGTGGTGGAGTTTGGCGGGACCGATGCAGGGCCCTTCATCCAGATGCCGGGGGCGCTGTCGTTCCCGATGAACATGAAGCGCTACGACTGGGGCTACCAGACCGAGCCCGAGCCGCATCTCGGCGGGCGCAGGCTGGCCTGCCCGCGGGGCAAGGTGATCGGTGGCTCAAGCTCCATCAACGGGATGATCTACGTGCGCGGCCATGGGCGCGACTACGACCACTGGCGCGACAGCGGGGCGGAGGGGTGGAGCTATGCCGACGTCCTTCCCTACTTCAAGCGCATGGAGCACTGGCACGAGGGCGGCCATGGCGGCGATGCGTCATGGCGTGGCGGTGACGGGCCGCTCCATGTCTCGCGCGGGGCCCGGGACAACCCGCTCGTGCAGGCCTTTGTGGAGGCTGGCCGGCAGGCGGGATACCCGGTTACGGCGGATTACAATGGCCACCAGCAGGAGGGGTTTGGCCCCTTTGACATGACCGTCCACAAGGGCGCGCGGTGGTCGGCGGCCAAGGCCTACTTGCGGCCTGCGCAGGCCAACGGCCGATGCATTCTGGCGCAGGGGCTGGCCCATCGCATCATCATCGAAGACGGGCGCGCCACGGGCGTCGACATGGGGGGCTACCAGATCCGCGCCCGCCGAGAGGTCATCGTGGCGGCCTCCGCGATCAACTCACCCAAGCTCCTGATGCTCTCCGGGATCGGACCCGCCGCGCATCTGGCCCAGCACGGGATCAACGTCGTGGCCGACCGCCCCGGTGTGGGTCAAAACCTGCAGGATCATCTGGAGCTCTACATCCAGATGGCCGCGAGCCAGCCCGTGAGCCTCTACAAATACTGGAACCTCCTCGGAAAGGCCTATGTCGGCGCGCGCTGGATGCTCACGCGCACAGGGCCCGGCGCCTCGAACGGATTTGAATCGACCGGCTTCATCCGCTCTGCGGCCGGTGTGGACTACCCCGATATCATGTTCCACTTCCTGCCCATCGCGATCCGCTACGACGGAAGGGCCGCTGCAGAAGGGCACGGCTTCCAGGCCCATGTGGGGCCCATGCGCTCGCCCTCGCGCGGGTCGGTCACGCTCAACTCCGCTGACCCGGCTCAGGCGCCGCGCATCCTCTTCAACTATATGGCCCACGAGGCGGATTGGCGCGATTTCCGCAAAGCAATCCGCCTGACCCGCGAGATCTTCGCGCAGGAGGCCTTCGCCCCCTTCGTCAAACACGAGATCCAGCCCGGCGCGGAGGCGCAATCCGATGACGCGCTTGATGACTTCATCCGCGAGCATGCCGAAAGCGCCTACCACCCCTGCGGCACCTGCAAGATGGGCGCGGCAAGCGATCCCATGGCCGTCGTCGATCCAGAATGCCGCGTTATCGGCGTCGACGGCCTGCGCGTGGCCGACAGCTCGATCTTTCCGCGCATCACCAATGGCAACCTCAACGCCCCCTCGATCATGACGGGCGAAAAGGCCGCCGACCACATCCTCGGCCGCCGCCTCCCGCCCTCCAACGCCGAACCATGG
>JBCBME010000243.1:0-4580 GCA_039822945.1 Pseudomonadota bacterium | reverse complement strand
CCGTCGCGGGGCGGCGAAACATCTCCGGGAAGAACGGGTTCATGGTGGTGCCAAGCTTGAACCGGTCCTGTTCGGCCTCGGGCAGCGATTGGGCGTCCTCGGCCCGCTCGAGCGCGTCAAGATAGGCGGGCTCGTGCCAGAGCCGGAGCGCCTTGGGCTTGGCGCGCGGAGAGGTGCGGTAGGCACCCTCCGGCAGCCAGCCCAGCGCGCGCGACAGATCCATCACCGTGGGCACACGCGGGATCGAAAGCGGGTGCCAATCGCCATAGGAGGAGCCGCGGTAAATCTCGGACCCCAGAAAGATCGCCATGCGCCGCGCGGCCCCATTTTTACCAAATTATCCCACAAAAAGCGGGTTCTGCGTTTGCGAAATGCTACGTATCGCTTACGATGCTGAAATCGAGCAACAGACGACCGAAATCAATTAAGATGAGCCACGTGCGCATCCACCAGCTACCGCTGTCTATTTCGGCAGCATCAAAGCGTGAAAGCAGATCCCAATTCGCTGCGCTCCCGTTTCGCGTGGTCGATCACTCGCTCCAGATCCTCCTTGTCACGTCGCGCCGCACCAAGCGGTGGATCCTGCCCAAGGGCTGGCCCGAGCACGGCATGACGCCAGCGGCCTGTGCCGCAAAGGAGGCTTGGGAGGAAGGCGGCGTGGAGGGCCGTGTCTATGACCTCTGCCTTGGCGTCTACTCCTTCGAAAAATTTGTGAAAGGGTCGTCGGACCTTCCGGTCGTCGGGCTTGTCTATCCGCTCAAGGTCAAGCGCGTCGCGCAGAAATGGCCGGAGGGCCACGAACGCCGCAGGAAGTGGTTTTCGCCCAAGAAAGCCGCTGCCGCCGTCGATGCGCCGGAGCTCAAGGGGCTCCTCAAGACGTTTGACCCCAAGGTGTTGAAGCGCCGCGTCGCCTAGGCCCGTTGAAGCTGCGCAAAGCCGTGATATTTAACGGGAATGATCCGCTATACGCTTAAATGCAGCGCCGGCCACGTCTTTGAGAGCTGGTTTGCCAATGCCGAGGGCTTTGAGAGCCTGAAGGCTGCGGGCCATCTCGCCTGCGCGGTATGTGGTGATACCCAGGTGGACAAGTCGCTGATGGCGCCCTCGGTGGCACCGAAAGGCGACGGGGCTGCGCCCCTGCCCTCCCCCGTGCCTGCGCTTAGCGAGGGGTCCTCTCCGCAGGAGGTGGCGTTGCAGAAGTTCAAGGCGCATCTGGAGGCCAACAGCGATTATGTGGGCCGCGATTTCGCCACCATGGCGCGCGCCATCCATGAGGGCGATCAGCCGGACCGCGCCATCCACGGCGAGGCGAGCTTTGACGAGGCCAAGAGCCTCGTGGAAGACGGCGTGCCGGTGGCGCCCCTGCCCTTCATGACCACACGACGCACGAACTGATGCGCGTCGTCATCACAGGTGCAAACCGCGGCATCGGCGCGGCCCTCGCAGACAGCTACCGCGCGGCGGGCGCGGACGTAGACGGCACGACGCGCGCTGACGTGGATTTCGAGCATGCGGAGAGCATCGCGGCCTGGGCCGAAACGCACAAGACGCCCATCGACCTTCTGGTGTGCAATGCGGGCCTCTTCCTCGACCGGGGTCACAGCCTCGAGGATGGCTACCCGCCCGAGATCTGGGCGCAGCAATTCGCGGTGAACGTCACGGGCGTCTTCCTGACGATCCAGCAGCTTCTGCCGCGCCTGAGAGAGGCCGAGGCCGCAAAGATCGCGATCATCTCGAGCCAGATGGGCAGCACGGAACGGGCGCCGGGCGGCTCCTACATCTATCGCGCCTCCAAGGCTGCCGTCACCAATCTGGGGCGCAACATGGCCGCTGACCTCAAGCCCGAGGGGATCAGCGTGGGCGTCTATCATCCCGGCTGGGTGCGCACGGATATGGGCGGGCCCACGGCGGAGATCTCCACCGAGGAGGCGCGCGACGGGCTCATGGCGCGTTTCGCCGCGCTCTCCATCGCTACCACGGGCTGCTTTGAGACATGGGACGGGCGCCCCCACGCTTACTGAGCGCGGGCACGCCGCCCTCTTGCACCCATCTGGCCCCTCCCCTATGCCGCCACGCGGAAAGAGAGGGGCACAATGCCAGTCCTTGTTATGAAGTTCGGCGGCACGTCTGTCGCCACGCTCGACCGCATCCGCCGTGCGGCCAAGCGCGTGGGCCGCGAAGTGGCCAATGGCTACGACGTGATCGTGATCGTTTCCGCCATGGCGGGCGAGACGAACAAGCTCGTGGGCTATGTGGGCGAGACATCCCCGCTCTATGACGCGCGCGAATACGATGCGGTCGTCAGCTCCGGCGAGAATGTCACGGCAGGCCTCATGGCGCTGACGCTGCAAGAGATGGATGTCCCCGCGCGGAGCTGGCAGGGCTGGCAGGTGCCGGTCATGACGACAAACGCGCATTCCACGGCGCGCATCGAGGAGATCCCCACGGAAAATCTCAGCGCCAAGTTCGGCGAGGGGATGAAAGTCGCGGTCGTGGCGGGCTTTCAAGGCATTGGCCCCGACAACCGCATCGCCACGTTGGGCCGCGGCGGATCGGACACATCGGCTGTCGCTATTGCCGCCGCGGTCCAAGCCGACCGCTGCGATATCTACACCGATGTGGACGGGGTCTACACCACCGATCCCCGCATCGCCGACAAGGCGCGCAAGCTCGACAAGATCTCATTCGAGGAGATGCTCGAGCTCGCCTCGCTCGGCGCGAAGGTTTTGCAGACCCGCTCGGTCGAGCTTGCGATGCGCTACAAGGTGAAGCTCCGCGTGCTGTCGAGCTTTGAGGAAATGTCCGACGAGGCGGGCACGCTCGTCTGCGATGAGGAGGAAATCATGGAAAAGAACGCAGTGGCCGGCGTGGCCTACAGCCGCGACGAGGCGAAGATGACGCTGATCTCCGTGGCAGACCGACCGGGCATCGCGGCGGCGATCTTTGGCCCGCTCGCAGAGGCGGGCGTGAACGTGGACATGATCGTGCAAAACATCGCCGAGGAAGGCCGCACGGACATGACCTTCTCCTGCCCTATCGATCAGGTGGCGCGCGCCGAAAAAGCGATGGCCAGCGCCAAGGAGCGGGGCGAGATCAACTTCCACGATCTGGTGGCGGATACGGCCGTGGCCAAGATCTCCATCGTGGGGATCGGCATGCGCAGCCATGCCGGTGTGGCCTCCAAGATGTTTTCGACGCTGCGCGACGAGGGCATCAACATCAAGGTCATCACCACCTCCGAGATCAAGGTAAGCGTGCTCATCGACCGCAAGTACATGGAGCTGGCCGTGCAGGCGCTCCACGATGCGTTCGAGCTGGAAAAGGCCTGATAAAAAAAAGGCCGCATCGTGCGGCCGGTGTGGTTTCCCAACAAAAAACCCCGCCTGAAGCGGCGGGGTGAAAAGCTCTTATTTGAACGTTGTTCTCATCGGGCTTTTCCAGTGCTCCGGCATGGCGCGGAGCGGCGAGCGTTTGAAGGGTCCGTCTTTCAGCTGGCGCTGGGTCACGCGGGCGTTGATGTAGGCGAACACGGCCACAAAGCCCAAGGTGGCGAAGCTGACAAGCAAGGGCAGTTCCATCGTCGTCTCCTTGTTGAAGTTTAGTTCGTGTTGCGGACCTGAGAGGTACGCCCGGGCGGGGGCGTCGGTTCATTTCTTTCGGGCCGAAAACGCCGGACAGAATGACGCATGCGCAATTCATCTAAAGTTTTCTGAAAAAGCGCGTGCGGGAGCTTAGCCCACGAGCAGGATCACCGCGCCGAAGTAGACGAGCATCCCGATCCAGCCGAATTGGGCCGCAAGGAGCGCACCGAGAAAGAGGAGCGCGAGCACGGAGCAGACGATCACCACCTGCAGGCCGAGCGACTGCGCCGTGATGCGCGCCTCGACATCGGTGAATGTCTCCCCCGGCCAGGCGCGCGCAATGAGGCCGACGGCCACGCGGCGGCATGTCCTGCCCAATTCCTTGAAGAACGGATCAGCCATGGCCGCCCCTTACCTCACCGCTGCGCCAAGGCAAAGCCGCGCGCGAGGGGCCGCCAGCCGAGGACCGTGAGAAGCGCGGCCCCGAAAGCTGCGGCGTAGAACGGCACGGTGAGCGCTGTGCCGCGGTCCACCACGCTCTCGGCTGCGCCGATCATCCAGCCCGAGAGGAGGAGCCCCACAGGCATCATCCCCCATGCGAGGAGCCGGTAGACGCTATTGAGCCGCCCGAGGATCGCGTCGGGCGTCACACGCTGCCGGAAGGAAACGCTCACCGTGTTCCAGATGAGGCCCGAGGCCTGAAAGGGGATGAGGATCGCGGCGAGAACCCATGGGTTGGGCGCCAGCGGGATGAGAGCAAAGGCCACCGCGGAGGCCACGAGCATCCACTGCGTCGTGCCCGCCTGCCCGAGGCGCGCGATCACGCGCTCTGCAATGAGGCTGCCTGCGATGCCACCCACGGCCCCTGCCGCCAGCAGCAATCCGTAGGCGGGCGCCGACATGCCGAGATTTTCCTGCGCATGGAGGATGAGCGCCACCGTAACCATCATCCAGAGGAGGTTCCAGACACCGGTGATGAGCGCGAGCGCCATCAGGATG
>JBCBME010000242.1:0-4592 GCA_039822945.1 Pseudomonadota bacterium | reverse complement strand
CGCGGGTGCCGGGGCAGCGGCGGGCTGTACTGCGCCACTGCTGAGGACGCCGAGCTTTGCATCCGCTCCCACGGTGGATCCCTCTTCGGCTAGGATCTCAGACAGCGTGCCTGATGCCGGCGCGGGGACCTCGACGCTGACCTTGTCGGTCTCGAGCTCGAGCAGCATCTCGTCCTGCTCCACGGCCTCGCCGGGCTTCTTGTACCAGGTCGACACCGTGGCCTCGGCAACGCTTTCGCCCAGTGTCGGCACCATGATGTCGACGCTGGCACCGCCGGTTGGGGCGGCAGGGGCGGCCCCGTTGGAGGCGGCGGGCGCTTCCTTTTTGGCCGGCGCGGCATCTGTTGTGGCACCTTCGGAAATCTGGGCCAGAAGGGCATCTACGCCCACCGTATCGCCCTCAGCGGCCACGATCTCGGCCAATGTTCCACCGGCAGGCGATGGGACCTCCACGGTCACCTTGTCGGTTTCGAGCTCACAGAGCATTTCGTCGACGGCAACGGTGTCGCCTGGCTTCTTGAACCACGTGGCGACGGTGGCTTCGGTGACGCTTTCGCCCAGCGTGGGGACGCGAACTTCGGTACTCATGGTGGCTAGTCCTTGATGGTCAGAGCGTCGTCGACGAGGTCGGCTTGCTGCTTCTTGTGGGCCGATGCGAGGCCGGTGGCGGGTGAGGCCGAGGTGGCGCGGCCCACGTAGACGGGGCGCTGGTGCTTGGCCTTGATGCGGCTGAGCACCCATTCGAGGTTGGGCTCGACATGGGTCCAGGCCCCCTGGTTCTTGGGCTCTTCCTGGCACCAGACGATCTCGGCCTGCTTGAAGCGCTCAAGCTCCTTGACGGCCGACTGCGCCGGGAAGGGATAGAATTGCTCGAGGCGCATCAGGTAGATGTCGTCGATGCCGCGCGCGTCGCGCTCTTCGAGCAGGTCGAAGTAGACCTTGCCCGAGCAGATCACCACGCGACGGATCTTGTCATCGGCCACGAGCTTGGTGTCGGAGTTGCCATATTGCGCGTCGTCCCAAAGCACCCGGTGGAAGGAGGAGCCTTCGATAAAGTCTTCCTTCTTCGACACCGCCAGCTTGTTCCGCAGGAGCGACTTGGGCGTCATCATGATCAGCGGCTTGCGATAGTCGCGGTGCAGCTGACGGCGCAAAATGTGAAAGTAATTCGCCGGAGTTGTACAATTTGCGACTATCCAGTTGTCCTGACCGCACATCTGCAGGAAGCGCTCGAGGCGTGCCGACGAGTGCTCCGGCCCCTGACCTTCGTAGCCGTGGGGCAAGAGGCACACGAGGCCCGACATCCTGAGCCACTTCGATTCACCCGACGAGATGAACTGATCGAACATGATCTGCGCGCCATTGGCGAAGTCACCGAACTGCGCCTCCCAGAGGACAAGTGCGTTGGGCTCAGCGAGGGAGTAGCCGTATTCAAACCCGAGCACGGCGTATTCCGAGAGCATCGAGTCGATCACCTCGTAATGCGCCTGACCCGCGCGGATGTTGTCGAGCGGGTAGAACCGCTCCTCGGTTTGCTGGTTCACGAGGCCCGAGTGGCGCTGGGAAAAGGTGCCGCGGGTTGAATCCTGGCCGGCAAGGCGGACGCCGAACCCCTCGGTGAGAAGCGAGCCGAAGGCGAGCGCCTCCGCCGTGGCCCAATCGATGCCCTCTCCGGCCTGGATCGCCTTGCCCTTGTTCTCCAGCATCCGCGCGACCGTTTTGTGGAGCGGATAGCCCTCCGGTGTGCGCGTCAGGGCAGCGCCGACCTCGTCAAAGGTCTCTTCCGAGATGGCGGTTTTGCCGCGCTGGTACTGGCCACGCTCCTGCCGATCGAGATGCGACCAGCGTCCGTCCAGCCAATCGGCCTTGTTGGGTTTGAAGTCCTTCCCGGATTCGAACTCCTCGTTCAGGTGAGCCTGAAACGCCGTCTTCATGTCCTCGATCTCGCCCTCGGGGATGAGGCCGTCGCGCACGAGACGCTCGGTATAAAGCGTGAGGGTCGTCTTCTGCTGCTTGATCTTCTTGTACATGAGGGGGTTCGTGAACATCGGTTCATCCCCCTCGTTATGGCCGAAGCGGCGGTAGCAGATGATGTCGATGACGACGTCTTTCTTGAACTTCTGCCGGAATTCGGTGGCCACCTTGGCGGCGTGCACCACGGCCTCGGGATCGTCCCCGTTCACGTGGAAGATCGGCGCCTCCACCATCAGTGCGATGTCCGTGCAATAGGGCGAGGAGCGCGAGAAGTGCGGCGAGGTCGTGAAACCGATCTGGTTGTTGACGACGATGTGCATCGTCCCGCCCGTGCGGTGGCCGCGAATGCCGCCCATCTGGAAACACTCCGCCACGACACCCTGGCCCGCAAAGGCCGCGTCACCGTGGAGCAGCACCGGCAGGCACGACATGCGGTCGTCGCCGCCGTGCTGGTCCTGCTTGGCGCGGGCCTTGCCGAGGACGACGGGGTTCACCGCCTCGAGATGCGAGGGGTTTGCCGTAAGCGACAGGTGCACGCTGTTGCCATCAAATTCCCGGTCGCTCGAGGCGCCGAGATGGTACTTCACGTCGCCCGAGCCATCCACGTCCTCGGGCTTGAAGCTGCCGCCCTGAAACTCGTTGAAGATCGCGCGGTAGGGCTTGCCCATGACATTTGCGAGCACGCTCAGGCGTCCGCGGTGCGGCATGCCGATTACAATGTCCTGGACGCCCAGCGCACCGCCGCGCTTGATGATCTGCTCCATCGCGGGGATGAGGCTCTCGCCGCCATCAAGGCCGAAGCGCTTCGTCCCCATGTATTTGACGTGGAGAAACTTCTCGAAGCCCTCAGCCTCTACCATCTTGTTGAGGATCGCCTTGCGGCCCTCGCGGGTAAAGCTGATCTCCTTGCCGAAACCCTCGATGCGCTCCTTGAGCCACTGGGCCTCCTCCGGGTTCGAGATGTGCATGTACTGGAGCGCAAAGGTGCCGCAATAGGTGCGCTTCACGATCTCGAGGATCTGGCGCATCGTGCCGACCTGGAGGCCCAGCACGTTGTCGAGGAAGATCGGGCGGTCCATGTCCGCCTCAGCAAAGCCGTAGGAGGCCGGATCAAGCTCCGGGCGGGCGGGCATCTCACGCATGCCCAGCGGATCGAGATCAGCAGCCAGGTGCCCCCGGATCCGGTAGGCGCGAATGATCATGAGCGCGCGCATGGAATCGAGCACAGCACGCTTCACCTGATCGTCGGAGACCTCGACCTTGGCCTCTTTGGCCTTTTCCACGATCTTCTGGCCGGCGGCCTTGGCCTCGACCGGGTACTCGCCCGTGAGCGCGCTCGTCAGATCGTCGTTCGGGGCGGGGGGCCAGTCGCCGCGCGCCCAGCTTGGGCCTTGGGCGTCCGCCTTCACGTCGAGCTCGGCATCCCCCATTTGGCGAAAGAACTCCGCCCAGGCGGCGTCCACCGCGTTCGGGTCATTGGCATAGCGCGCGTAGAGCTGCTCGAGATACTCGGCATTGTGCCCCTGCATGAAGGAGGAGGCATGGAACTGGTCATTGGGGGAGTGCTCGGTCATGGGATTACCTCGCTTGCTGCGCCGGAGCGAAATCTGAAAACGATGAGACGTGGCGTGGGTCGCTGGCCGCAGGGCAGCTCAAGGCGACATGGGGTGGGCGGATCAGGGTCATCGGGCAAAGATCTCCCTGTCGATAACTTGCTCGACTGTGAAACGAAGTCGGCCGCCATAATTGTGCTCGCCACTTGCGACTTCGTTAAAGCTTGCATCGATCCCGCGTGCACTCAGCGCGGCGACATAGTCTTCGGCCAGCGCTGAAAAGGTGTTGTCGTCATTTGCCCCGGTGAGCGCGATGACACGCGTGCTCGCAGGCACTGCATCGACGTGATCGGCGGGGGACTGGCTGTTAGGGAACGCCCGGCGGCCCAGCGTCTGGCGCCAGCGCGGCACATCGCAGGGGCAGCCCACGAGAACGGCGAGATCTACCACCCCGGGATGCGTGCCAATGATGGTCCCGATCTGTGCAGCACCGCCGGAATGCCCCATGGCGATCACATACTCCGCCCCTGTGCTCTCCTTGAGATTTGCGATCGTCTCGGCCACGAGGCGGTTGTTGTCCGCCGTGTACTGGTCGCGACGTCCGTTGTTCGACCCGGGCGAGGTCCGCCCTTCGTCATCGCTGTAGCCCGGACGGATGAGGCCAAAGGCTGTGGCTTTCGGATGGGTCTGAGAGATGCGGCGCGCAACATCGTAGTGGTACTGCGCATTGGCACCGCTGGAGAGATCACCGTGGAGGACGACAAAGAGGACCTCGTCCCCCTTGCCATAGGTCTTTCCCTCAAGCGGCCCCGGGCTCTGCTGAGCGCGTGCCGGCAGAGCCGCAATGAGCGCCACGACGAGAGAGGCACAGATCAGCAGAACGCCCCAAATAGGCGTTTTGCTTTGTGGTCGTATCCCTGTCATCGCGCCGCTCATTCTATCTTCACCCGATCGCTTGAAGCACCGCTTCGCCGAGGCCAGCAGGGCTTTCGGCCACCACGATGCCTGCCGATTGCATGGCTTCGATCTTGTCCTCGGCACCGCCCTTGCCACCGGCCACGATGG
>JBCBME010000241.1:0-4593 GCA_039822945.1 Pseudomonadota bacterium | reverse complement strand
GGGCGGCCACTTACGAGTTTTACCGCGACGGCACGGCGGAGCGGCAGGTGAGCCTCACCCAGCTCGAGGAGGCTGCCCCCGCATCCCTCAGCGCCTTCCACATCGGATCGCTCGCCGTGACGGGAGGCGATGATGCGCCGGCCTACGAGGCCTTTCACAAGGCCTGCCACGCACAGGGCCTCCTGACGAGCTACGACCCCAACGTGCGTCCCTCGCTTACGCCCGACCGCGACGGCTTTATCGCGCGCATGGAGCGGACCACGACGCACACCACCGTGCTCAAGCTCTCAGACGAGGATCTGCACTGGCTCTACCCCGACATGACGGAGGGGGATGCCTTTGACCGGCTGGCCAAGCTCTCACAGGCTCCGGTCGTGGTGCTCACAAAAGGCCCCGAGGGCGCGATGGGCCGTGCGGGCGACGTGCGCGTCCGGGTGCCTGCGGCCCCTGTCGATCCGCTCGTCGATACCGTGGGGGCTGGTGATACCTTCATGGCCACGCTCATCCGGCAGGTGGCGGAGCGCGCGGGCGATTTCAGCTTTGACGCCCCCGCGCTCGAGACGCTCCTTGCCACGGCCTCGAAAGCGGCGGCAATCAATTGCACCCGCGCGGGCTGTCAGCCCCCGACGCTGGCCGAGCTCGCTTAGCGCATCTGCGCGTCAGCGACGCGCACGAGCACCACGGTGATCACGATCCGAAGGAGATGATGCGCCGCCACGATGACGGGGCTTGCGTCAAGGGAGAGCGCGATGAGCCCCATCTCCGCCACGCCGCCGGGGGCAAAGCTGATGAAGGCCGCGGGATAGGAGAGCGGGGTCAGCCCTGTCACAAGGAGCGCGAGGAGCGCGGCCGCCACAAACATCGCGCTCACCGCCACAAGGGTGAGACCGAACGCGCGCGACAGAACCCGGGGTGAGGCGCCCGAAAACTGTGTGGCCAGGGCCGTGCCCACCACGAGCTGCGCCAGATCGACGAGCCAGCCCGGCCCTGTCAGGCTCATCCACCCCGCGCCATGCACCACCGCCGCCAGAAGAAGCCCCCCTGTCAGGTGCCAGGCGGGCAGGCGGCAGATCTTGCCGAGGACGAGGCCCGCAGCCGTGAGAGCGACGATGCCCGCAGTGTCGAGGGGGCCGGCCCCGCCCGCGCCCACGCTGAAGCCCGCCGCGCTCCCCACCGTCTCACCGGCCACGAGCACAAAGAGGAGCGGCACCGAAAAGACGACGATCACGATCCGCGCGAAGTGGTGGACCGTCAGCAGCATCGGATTGCCGCCCGCCTGCTCGCCCAAGCTCACGCCCTCGATAAGCCCGCCGGGCATCGAGCCATAGAGCGCGGTCACCCGGTCATAGCCTCCGACGCGGCGATAGACGGTGTAGCCCAGCGCATGCGCGGCCACCACGAAGACCACGACGAGGAGGAGCGAGATCCAGAGCGAGGGGAGCTTGGCCAGCAGATCGGGTGTGAAGCTCATCCCGATGAGCGTGCCGATGATGCCCACGAAGGCAAAGCGCATCCCGCGCGGGAATTGCAGCGTGGGCACCCCGCGCGCGCCCTGCCAGATGATGAGCGGTGCCACGGCCATGAGCGCGCCAAGAAGAAAGGGCATCGGCAGGCCCGCCCGGTCGGCCACGAGGCCGCCGAGAAAACCCAGAAAAAGATGCGCAACCAGAGAGGCGAGGCGTTGGGGTGTCATCGTCCCCGCGGGGTCTGCACTTCCGCGCCGGTCTGACGCATCCGCCGGACACCCGTCTCAGCCGCCACGGCATCGCGGATCAAGACAAAGGTGCCATGCTCCCAAGGGGCGTTCGGGAAGCTCCAGGTCCCCTCGACGCGGGTGAAGGAGGCGTCGATCTTGCCCTCATAATCAACGCGCGGCGCATCGATGTCGGAGTAGTTCTTGCAAAACCGCACCGTGCGCCCCTCGCGCACGCCGATGATGCCGGCGATGAGGTTGTCGAGGTCGACGCCCTTGAAGCTGTTGGGCTCGATCGTGTCACCGGAGATGTCGCCATTGTCGTCATGGAGATTGGCGTTGAACGCCACCGGCGGCACGGCCCGGCTGACGTAATTGTAGCGCCCCATCCAGGGGCCGGTGAGCCTGAGCCGTTTGGTATCCATGGCGCGAGCCTATACGAGGCGCGCGCGCGGCAAAGCACAAAATCGCGGCGCTGCGGCGTCATGGGTGGCCAACCTGCCGCAAGGGAAAGCACTTGCTGCCGGGCGGGCGCTGCGTAATCTGCCGCGCTATGGCCGACCCCATTATCATTGATGCCCTGCAATTCGTGCGCCCGAGCCGTGCGGTCTTTGAAGAGATGCGCGCAGGCGGTGTGAGTGCCGTGCATATGACGGTGTCCTACCACGAGGGGCTGCGCGACACGATTGGCGCGCTGGCAGACTGGAACCGGCAGTTTGAGGCCCATGGCGATCTCATCCTGCGCGGCACCTCGGCGGCAGACATTGACGCGGCCTTTGCCACGGGGCGCACGGCGATCTTCTTTGGCGCGCAAAACCCCGCGCCCATGGAGGATGACCTCGGCCTCATCGAGATCCTCCACCAGCTCGGGCTGCGCTTCATGCAGCTGAGCTATAACAACCAGTCGCTCCTCTGCGCGGGCTGCTACGAGGCCGAGGATACCGGGCTCACCAATATGGGGCGCGAGGCGGTGGCGGAGATGAACCGCGTGGGTCTCGTCATCGACATGAGCCACAGCGGCGACCGCTCGCGCCGCGAGGCCATCGACGCCTCCGCGCGGCCCATCGCGATCACCCATGCCAACCCGGGCGTCTGGCACGACGTGCCGCGCAATGTGGCGGCGCCAACGATGAAGGCCCTCGCAGAGCGGGGCGGGATGCTCGGCTTTTCGCTCTACCCGCTGCACCTTGCGGGCGGGTCGGACTGCACGCTTGAGGCGTTTTGCGAGATGGTGGCGCGCACGGCGGAGGCCGTGGGGACACAGGCGCTCGGCATCGGCTCCGACCTCTGCCAGGGGCAGCCCGACAGCGCGCTGGCCTGGATGCGGGACGGGCGCTGGCGCAAGGCGCAGAGCGCGGCGGCGGCCTTTCCCGCGCAGCCCGCCTTCTTTCAGACCAACGCCGATTTTCCCGGCCTTGCGGAGGGCTTGGGCGCAGTGGGCTTCGACGCGGGCGAAATTGCTGCTATTCTTGGACTCAACTGGTACCGCTTTTTCGAAGAGAGCTTTCAGCCTGCATGAGGGGATGCGATGAAAGATGGCGCCACATCTGATCTGACCCCCGAGGGCGGGGGTGCCGCGCTCGCGCTGCGCGATCCGGGCCGCGTGATGTCGCTTGCTCATCTGGGTGTGATGCAGCCCACACGTCTGTCGTTTCTGCGGGTGCTCATGCGCAACCTCGCCGCACTGAAGGCGGTTGTCACCCGCCCCGTCTGGGAGATGGATGCCGAGGGCCACGGGCACGGGGTCTATGCTGTCACGCTCGCCGGGCATACGTATTCGCTGATCGCGTTCTCGCAGGCGCTCGCCGATGAGGATCGTACGGACCGCGTGATCGCCACGGCGTGGGACGCGGCCTTCGTGCTCTTTGATGGGGTGCCGTCGGACGCAGATATCGCGCGGCTCAAGGCCGAGGTGCCGCATCAGGAGGCCGGCCGGCTTTCCGAGCGGGAGCTTGTTCTGAGCCGGGCCAACAAATCCGTGCGCCTCTTTGCCCATGTGGTGGAGGCCCTGCGCGCTGGGCGCCAGCCCGAGGCCGCGATGCTGGCAGAGACCGGCTATCTGATGCGCACCACCGCCGTTTACGGCAACGGGAAGTTCGGCCTCGCGGACCGCGATGTCTATTCTGAGCGGCCGGGGCTTTCGGGGCCCTTTGCGGCAGAGATGCTCACCGTCTGGCTCATTCGGGGCTTCACCCATGATCTGGCCGAGCATCTGGGGGGCGCACCGCTCGATCGCGGGCTCAAGCGTCATCTGGGCGTAGGGAACGCAACGGGGCTTGGCATGGCGCCCTTCCTCGTCTCCCACCCTCTGCTTTTGAATGCTTGGTTCACGGTGCGCGAAACGGCGCTGGCGCGGGTGCTGGCGCAGCCGGTAATCTTGCCCGAGGAGGCCGCGGTGCTGATGCAAAAGGCCGAGGAAGCGCGCTGCTATCTCGCCTCCTGGACCGTGGCCGACGCGGAGGCCATGGCCGGTATCGAGGCGCTGCGCACTGCGTGGGATCGCTTCATGGATGGGATCACGGAAGAGAGCCTTCAAGCCCCCATGGCACTCAAGGGCTGCTTTGAGCGGGCTCGGGCAACGCCCGCGCTGGAGGAGCTCGTTGCGGCCTGGCTCATGGAGCCCTTCGGCGATCTGATCGACGCGCTTGCCGCTGAACAGGCCACGACCGAGGAGCCCGCTCTCGATGCAGCGCAGCCTGCGGGCGAGCTGCGCGCGCAGATTGCGGCGCTTTGCCCCTGGGCGCTGGCCCATGACTTCTCCACGCCGGAGGCTGAGGCGCAGTTTTGGTACGTCTCCGAAGAAAAGCTCGAGCCGCGGCTCGGGGCGCGCGCGTCGGAACCCGGCGCGGAGCGTGAGACACCGCTTGATACCGCCCGCCAGATTGCCGCGCTTTATGCGT
>JBCBME010000240.1:0-4597 GCA_039822945.1 Pseudomonadota bacterium | reverse complement strand
GGAGAAGAATGCACTCAATCGCGCGACCGGTTTGGTTGAGCGTGATGCCTCCAAGCGTGCCGGTGATGTCCATGTATCCCACGGCGATCGCCAGCGACGAGTTCTTCGTGATGTTGAGATACTGCGAGATCAGCGGCGGCACGATCACGCGCAGCGCCTGCGGTAGGACCACCAAATTCATGATCCGGTTGGGGCGCAATCCGAGCGCTCCGGCTGCCTCTGTCTGACCTTTGGAGATGGCCTGAATACCCGCCCGAACGTTCTCAGCAATGAAGGCACCTGTGTAGATCGCCAGTGCGAACCAAAGTGCAATCAGAGACAGGCGAAGGTGGATGCCCCCTTGGAAGTTGAACCCGCGAAGCTCCGGGCTCTCAAGACCGACCGGTTGCCCGAGTACAAAGTAAGCCACGATGCCGGGGACCAGCAGGATCGCCAGCGAGGGCCATCCCATCGGAAGAAGCCGGCCCGTATCGAAAAGTAGCTTTGTCGCATAGCGCCGATATACGAAGACACCCACAAGCGAGGCGAGACAGACCATCCAGAAAATCCCGGCGGCAAACCCGTCATTGACGAAGGCCGGGATGTAGACCCCGCGGTTTGTGAAGGCCACCATGCCAAGCCACATCGTGGCGTCGGGCGTTTCTCCGCGGAAGGCGCTTGGCTGTGGCAGCGCGCCCGACATCGCCAGGAAGATGATCAGGATCCAGATCAGCACGGGCACATTCCGGAACGCCTCGACGTAGGCGCTCATGAGCTTTGAAACGATCCAGTTGTTCGAGAGACGAAGGACACCGGCAATCACGCCAAGCACTGTGGCCGTCACACAAGCGAGGAATGCCACGATGAGCGTGTTGATCGCGCCAATGAGCGATGCACGCGCATGGGTCGACTGAGAGGTGTATTCAATCGGGCGCTGGTTGATATCATATCCCGCGGGTTCCGCGAGGAACGCCCAGGAGATGTTCAAACCAGCTGCGCGCAGGTTCTGAATGAGGTTCGACACCAAGTAGCCGATCCCTAGGATCAGCAGAAGAAGCGCGATGAATTGGAAGGTGTAAGAGCGATACCGCGTATCGCTGAGGAGCATACCGAGGCGGAAGCTTTCGCCCTGGCCCGGGTCAGACATTGTCGACATTGCTGTCCTCTACTGTTGGCGGCAGAGCCTTTTCGGCGCTTTTCGCGCTCTCAATCAGCTCAAGCTCTTTCTCTAGATGTGAAAAGGGCGCGACATGGTCGTCGCGCCCCCTCCAAGGTGTGTTTAGCGGAACGGCGGGGAGTAGATCAGGCCGCCATCGGTCCACTGGGCGTTGAGCCCGCGTGCCAGACCGATGTTGGTGTCCTCACCGATGTTGCCCGCAAAGATCTCACCGTAGTTGCCGCCCGCCATGATGGCGCGCTTGGCCCACTCGGTGTCGAGGCCGAGCATCTCACCGAGGGTGCCCTCGGAGCCGAGAAGACGGTTCACTTCGGGGTTGTTGGTGCCGCCAGCGAGTTCCTCGATGTTGTCGGAGGTCACTCCAAGCTCTTCAGCCGTGATGAGCGCGTTGAGCGTCCAGCGCACGACGTCGCCCCACTCGTGATCGCCGTGGCGAACAAGCGGGCCGAGCGGCTCTTTGGACACCACCTCAGGCAGAACGACGTAGTCGGACGGCGTCGGGAAGTTGGCGCGCTGAGCAGCCAGAGCCGAACGGTCTGTGGTGTAGACGTCGCAGGAGCCTGCGAGGAAGAGCTGCACCGCCTCGGCGCCGGTCTCGATCGGAACGGGCTCGTAGGAGATGTTATTGGCGCGGAAGAAGTCCGCGAGGTTCAGCTCGGTCGTCGTGCCGGTCTGGATGCAGACAGTTGCGCCGTCGAGATCCTTCGCCGAGGTCACGCCCAGGCCAGCCGGGACCATGAAGCCCTGACCATCGTAGTAGTTGACGCCCGTGAATTCGAACGCGAGGTCGACGTCGCGCGAGAAGGTCCACGTGGTGTTGCGTGCCAGCATGTCGATTTCGCCGGATGCAAGCGCCGTGAAGCGCGTCTTACCGGTGGTCGGCACGAAGGTTACGGCGGTGGAATCGCCAAGGACAGCTGCAGCAACGGCGCGGCACACAGCCACGTCAAAGCCCTGCCAGACGCCGTTTGCGTCCGGCTCAGCAAAGCCGGGGACGCCCGTCGTCACGCCGCAGTTGAGTGTCCCACGGGCCTGCACATCGTCGAGCGTGGCGGCGCTTGCAGCACCAGCAGCCACACCGGCGACAGTCATAGCGCCCAGAATGACAGATTTTTTCATATTTACCTCTTCCTGATTTCCGGCCGGATGGTGACCGGTTGCATTCACGTGACGTAGCACGCCACTCATCGCCAGCTAGTCTCCCTCCTGACAATGGCCCAAACTTTGGGCAAAATCGCCGGGCATCGTCAACAGCAGACACGATCTTTCGGTCGAAAAACTCTTTTTTTGAGCAGATGCTCCGGCCAAGGCAGACACTGCCGCAAAGACAGGCAGAAATTCTTGGTCTTCGCCCCCGCAGAGGGCGACTGCTAAAGAGGATGCCCTAAAGGGAAGGATGTCACGCAGGGCTTTGGCAAAGCAGGTAGAATCGGTGCGCTGCCTCAAAGGCCCGCCCCCGCGCCTCTGCCGCCTCCTGTGCCTCTTCATCGTAGCCCCACTCATCCGCCTGAAAGCTTTCGTCGACGCGGCTTGCAGCCCAAAGCTCTGAAACGTCAGCTTCGTCCCGGGCCTTCAGCCCAATCACCAAGGAACCGGATAGCATGATGAGATCGTGCAGCCCTGCAAGTTCAAATTCCGTCGCTGCGTCGAGAGGTGCGCGGAGGGCCGCGAGCGCGTCAGGTGACTGCGCTGCAAACATCACACCCGTTGTCGTCTTCAGTTCAGCGCCAAGAGTTTCGCGAGCCCAAACCAACAGAGGGTCCCATGCCGCATTCTGGCGCGCGACCAGTTCGCGCGGACGCTCGGCACGGTAGCAAAGGAGATCCGTCGCGCCGTATTCGGCCAGCGCATCAATCACGGCGGCCCGCTGCGGGGTAATCTTCTCGATGGCTGAGTTCGCCGCGCGCGTCACCGGCATGGTCAACGGGTTGATGTGTTCCTCTTGGGCATCCCACTCCGCAGCAATCGCCTCGGCAATACCGAAGGTCGGCACAAGCAACGGCTGTTTTCCAGGGGTCTTCACCGGGCGGCCGTCGAGCTCCACTGAGTACCCGCCCTTGCCCTCGACGACCGATGCAGCCTTCCAAAATCGCTTTGCTTGCCACTCGCTCACGGGCACACCTCGTCGATTGCCGCTTCGAGCGAGGCCGTATCATGCACAACACGATCCGCAAGCGGCGCGAGCCGCTCGGCATCGTGATAGCCCCAGGTGACTGCAATCGTGGCCATGCCCGCCGCGCGGCCCATTTCGAGGTCAAAGGTCGTGTCCCCAACCATGACGCCGCTCTCAAGGCCTGCGTCGGTCAGCGCGGCGAGCGCCATGGAGGGATGGGGCTTTGAGGGATGACCGTCAGCGTCCTGCCGTGTGATGAAAAACCCGGCGAGACCATGGGTTTCCATCACATGATCCAGCCCTTTCCGTGACTTCCCGGTGGCGACGCCGAGAAGCGTTTCGGGCTCTGCATGCAGCGTCTCTAGCATCGATCGGATGCCTGGGTAGAGCGGCGAGGCTGCTGCCTCCCCGTGGCGGCTACGCAGGCTTTGATAGGCCTCCTTGTACGCCTCAACGAGCTCTGCATAGGGCGCTCGGGGGGCGAGGGCCTCCATCGCTCGCGGCAAAGACAGACCGACGATCGAGAGCGTGTCCTTGCGGGAGGGCGGTACGAGCCCCAGGGCTGCAAACGCCGTTTCCATCGAGGCCACGATGTGGGCTTGGCTATCGACGAGCGTTCCATCGACGTCAAAAAGGACGAGCCGCATCAGAGCTCCTCAAAAGGGTCAGCGGGTGCCTGCGCCGGATCCCACCCGAACTCAGCCCATGTGCGGGCCATGTGCTCAGAGAGCGGTGCCGTGAGGTGCAGGTCCGCACCCGTCACGGGATGCTCCAAGGTGAGCGAACGCGCGTGGAGGTGAAGCTTCTTTGAAAAAGCCCCACCGAGCCCTGCCCCCCAACCATCGCCGAGGTTCTCTTGGCCCGATCCGCCGTATTTGCCGTCTCCAACGATGGGGTGCCCGAGCGCTGCCATATGGGCCCGAAGTTGATGCGTTCGCCCCGTGACAGGCACCAGCGCCATCCATGCGGCGCGCTTTCCCAGCGCCTCGACCGTGGCAAATTCGGTCGTCGCACGCTTGGCACCGTCCGTTTCTGTCACCTCATCGGGATGCACGACATGCATCTTTTCGCCCTCACCGCCCTTTCCGTGGCCAGGCGCCTTGACGAGCCCGTACTTGATGACCCCCGCTTTGGGAGCCGGAACGCCTGCAACGGCGGCCCAGTATATTTTCCGAGTGGCGCGGTGGCGGAACGCCTCGGTAAGCCCGGCCGCCACGGCCCGCGTTCGCGCCATGATCAGGACACCTGATGCATCCTTGCATTGAACAAACCTCCCGGCTTGCCTGTTCAGGGTGGTTCGAAACTCACGCGGCATGTTGACGGTATGG
>JBCBME010000239.1:0-4605 GCA_039822945.1 Pseudomonadota bacterium | reverse complement strand
CCGTGCTCGAATGTCTCGATCTTTGTCCACGCTTTCACGAGTGCATCTTGAACCATGTCGTCGGCCAGGGCGGAGTTCCGCGTCAAGTTGAGCGCAAAGGCACGCATCGGCCCCAAATGCTCAATGATCTCGTCGCGAGGATCATCCGTTCCCATTCTCGCCCTCGGATTTGTCAGAGTTCTGCGGTGTCTCGTTCTCGTTTGACGGAAGCCCGCCTTCACCGGAACGTAGCTTTTCCAACAGCTCTTTAAAGCGCTCGGGGATACCTTGTTGCGTGACCTCATCATAGGCGCGACGCAGGTTTGCGTCGATTTCCGCGTTTGCTCTTGATGAGTCTTGGTCTTGTGTCATTTCGTCGAGCATCGTGTCCAAGGGCGCGTTGAAGTATTTGTTTCGGAACGCGCCGTCGTCGGTTTTGTTCCGTTGATAGGGAAAGAAAAGGACTTCTGACAATGGCGTCACTTCAGGCCTCTGAACTTTCTGCTCGCATCGGGGAAACCTTGCCTTTCCTGCGCCGTTACGCGCGCGCTTTGACGGGCTCTCAGGAAAGCGGAGACATGTACGCGGCGGCGACTTTGGAGGCCGTTCTGGAGCGGCCCGGCGTTTTTGACGCCACGCTCACTCCAAAGGTCGCTTTGTTGAAAGTCTTTCACACCATTTGGGAAAGCAGTGGCGCCACCCTGGGCGGAACTGAAACCGGTTTGCGTGCAAAGGCGCAACAACACCTCACGACCCTCACGGCGGGCACGCGGGAGGCGCTCCTTCTCCACACGATCGAAGAGCTGCCCGTGGCTGACGTGGCCAGCGTAATCGAGGTCTCCGTGGCTGAGGCGCAAGAACTTCTCGAGATTGCCTATTCTGAAATGTCGAAGTCACTCACCGGCTCCGTCATGATCATTGAAGACGAGGCGATTATCGCGCTCGATCTGGAGGCGATCATCACCGATATGGGCCATAAGGCGACGGGCGTCGCGCGTACCGAAAGCGGTGCCATGGATCTCTTTAGCCGTGAAACGCCCGATCTGATCCTGTCTGACATCAACCTTGCTGACGGCTCAAGCGGGATCGATGCCGTTGATCGCATTCTCGAGGTGGCAGCAGACATCCCGGTGATATTCATCACGGCTTATCCGGAGCGACTACTGACAGGGCAGGGGACCGAGCCAGCCTTCCTCATCACAAAACCTTATTCCGAGGATCAGGTCAGATCAGCCATCAGCCAGGCGATGTTCTTTTCTTCGACGGAGACGCTGAGGGCCTGAAGACGGCCCCCGTCAGAGGGCGAGCTGCGCCAGCGGCACAGAGATGTCCATTTCAAAGACGCCTTTGTCTTTACGGGCGTGAAAGTCGCCGCCGAGCTGCGCCCGGATCGCAATATCCATCAGGCGCGACCCAAAGCCCAGATCACCGGGCATCATAGCAGCCTGGGGTCTTTCCGGCCCTTCTTCACGCCATGCGATTTCGGCGGTTTCTTCGGTCACGTGCCAACGGATGCTGACACGGCCCTCTGGATCCCCCAAGGCACCGTATTTGACTGCATTCGTTGCCACTTCATGGAGCGCGAGCGCCAGATAGATCACGGATTTTTCGCCAACCCGCACATCGGGCCCCGCCATCTCTAGCCTGTTATCCTCGCCCGTTGTGTGGGGCGCCAGGAGACGCGTGAAGAGCGCCCCGAGATGGGTGTCAGGCACCTTTGCACGGTCCGCGGCAAATACGGGCACAATGAGTTGATGCGCGGTGTTGAGTGCCGACATCCGCTGGGTCAGCCGCGCCGCCAGATCCTGCGCGCCATCCGCGGATCGCAGGTCGAGACGCACCATGCCGTTGATCATCGAAAAGAGGTTCTTGATGCGGTGGGACATCTCATCAAGCACGAGCTCGCGCTGGGCCACCGTCGCCCGAAGCGCCAGTTCGGCCTCTACGATCTTGGCGAGGTCCTTGAGCGTGTCGAGGTCGTCGCTGTCCCAATCACGCGGGGCGTGATCGATGGCACAAAATGAGCCGAGCGCGCTTCCGTCTGGGGCAAAAATGGGCACTCCGGCATAGGCTTTGACCGCCAGGTCCTCCACGGCTGGGTGACCCTTTACGCGCGTATCCCGAGTGGTGTCCTTGATCACCAGGGGAGCTTCTTGCTCCACAACGATGCGGCACATCGAATGGCTGATCTTTGTGCCACGCTCCTTCGCGGCCTTCCCGGTGAGCCCAGTTTGCGCCTTGAAGAATTGCCGCGTGTCATCAACAAAAGACACTAGGGCGACCGGCGCGGACAAAATGCGCGAGGCAAGCCGCGCGGCCCGGTCGAAATCCTCTTCCGAGGGCGAATCCATCATTCCGCTCAGGCGGAGCGCCGTGAGCCGCGACGGGCGGGACAGAGAGCTGCTTTGATCTGACGTCAGGACGCCATGCTCCGCTGCTCGAGAAGGGTCATCCTTCATGGCATTTCTCACTAAAAGCATGGCGCGCAGCGGACATCGCGATATGCCGAACTCGACATCGAGCTCTTACTGGTTCGAGCCAAAGCTCATGAGGGGTGAGCTGTCAAGTTTGGGAACCGCCTCGAGCGAGATCGTGATCGCAGGCCACGCCAGGAAAGTGAGGCAAAACGAGCCTGCCACTTTTTCTGCAGAGGCTGTGTCATGCGTTGCCGAGGGCGGAGCGCAAAATGTCGATGACCGCGCGCACCCGCGCCGGCTGATATCGACGCGAGGGGTAGAGCAGCCAGAGACCAGTGTCGAAACTCGTTGCCGTGACCTCATAGTCGTCGAAAAGCCTTATGAGGCGCCCCTTACGGACAGCCTCATCGCTCAGCCAATCCGCGAGGAGCGCTGGGCCGAGGCCAAGGCACGCCGCCTCGAGCAGCGCGAGCGGCGATGAGAAGAGAAGCGGGCCACCAACAGGGATGGTCTTTGTCTCTCCTGCGCGCCGAAACTGCCACGCTTCGCGAAAGCCGGGCAGGTTTTGGCGCAAGACCTCCTCTCGGGTGAGGTCAGCAGGGGCGCGCAGGCCCGCGGCCCGCTCCGGCGTCGCGCAGACGTGGTAGCGCGTTCGGGCAAGCCGTGCGCAGATCACATCGCCCGAGGGCTCTGGCGCGAGGCGGAGCGCGATGTCCGTGCCTGTCTCCACGAGATTGGTGGGCACATCCGAAAGCGACAGCTCGATTGAGACATCGGGGAGCTCCGCTCTCAACCTCGGGAGGAGCCTCACCAGCTTCACGGTGCCAAAAGCAACGGACGCTGCGATGCGCACAGAACCGGACGGCGCACTCTGGCTGTCGCGCGCCTGCATCGCAGCCTCTTCTAGCTCGTCCAGAAGGGGTGAGACACGCTCCAGATAGCGCGCGCCTTGCTCGGTGAGCGCGAGCGCCCGCGTTGTCCGATGAAACAAACGCACGCAGAGCTCGCCCTCGAGTGCCGCGATGGATCGTGAAACGGCGGAAGGGTCCACATTTCGGGTACGAGCCGCGGCCGCGAAAGAACCCATTTCCGCCACCAGGCGCAGGATTTGGAGCGTTGAGATGTCCATTCGTGCACTTCTTGCACGAAAGTGATGCGGGCGACCAGCTTGGATGCGTCATTTGCATCGGGTAGCCCATTACAAGACACCCATAGGCCGCATAGGCAGGGGCCAAAGGAGACTTCCATGACACTCAAGGACAAGAGCATCATCATCACCGGGGCAAGCCGCGGCATCGGCGAGGCTGCCGCGCGGCACCTTGCCTCCGAGGGCGCGCGTGTCGTCCTTGCTGCGCGGTCAGGGGCGGCGATCGAGGAGATTGCGTCAGAGATCCGCGCCGCAGGTGGAGACGCTGTAGCGCAGGCATGCGATGTAGCAGAGGTCGGGCAGGTCGAGGCCCTGGTGGCACGAGCTATCTCGGAGTTTGGGGCGCTCGACGTGCTGGTGAACAACGCGGGCCTCATCGACCCAATCGCGCGTCTCGAAGACAGTGATCCTGAGGCATGGAGCACCGTCGTCGACGTCAATTTGAAAGGCGTCTACTACGGCATGCGCTACGCGATCCCGGCCATGGACGGGAACGGCACGATCATCAACATCTCCTCCGGGGCCGCGACGGGAGCGCTTGAGGGCTGGTCGCATTACTGCGCCACCAAGGCCGCTGTCCTGAGCCTCACCAAGTGTGGCCATAAAGAGCACGGTGACCGGGGCATTACAGTCGTCGGGCTCAGCCCGGGCACGGTCGCAACCGAAATGCAGGTGCAGATCAAGGCCAGTGGGATCAACCCCGTGAGCCAGCTTGACCCGGGCGTGCACATCCCGGCTGAGTGGGTGGCCCGCGCGATCGCCTACTTAAGCGGCCCAGCAGGGGCGGAGTATGCGGGAACGGACTTTTCGATGAAGACGCCAGAGGGCCGCGCGGCGCTTGGCTTGCCTGCGCCCGCTTAGACGCCATCCTCGATCATCATGTCCGCGCATTTCTCCGCTACCATCATGGTGGGGGCGGCTGTGTTGCCGCTTGGAATGGTGGGCATGATCGACGTGTCGCAAATGCGGAGGCCATCGAGCCCGTTGACGCGCAAGCGCGGGTCCACAACGGCGCCCGGATCCGTGCCCATGCGCGCTGTCGAGGAGGGGTGAAAGATGGTG
>JBCBME010000238.1:0-4647 GCA_039822945.1 Pseudomonadota bacterium | reverse complement strand
GACGGCTCGGTCCGTGACTACCAGCGCAAGACGCACCAGTGGACGCCGGGCAGGATCTCTGTGCCCACGCGGCTTTCGATCTTTAGGCCCGAGGCGCCCTCGGGGAGCTCATCGGGTGTCACCACGTAGGGGCCAATGGCGCCTGTGGCGTCGAAATTCTTGCCCGGCGTCCATTGATGCGTCTTGCGCTGGTACTCGCGGACCGAGCCATCATTGAAGACGGTGTAGCCAAAGACGTGATCGAGCGCCTCGGCCTCGGGGATATGACGCCCGCCCTTGCCCACGATGAGCATGAGCTCGGCCTCGTAATCGAGCTGCTCGGAGCAGGTGGGTCGCACCATCGGCGCTCCGGCGGCCATGATCGAATTCTTCCCGCGCATGAAGAGCGCCGGGTAGTCGGGGATGTCGTAGCCCCCCTCCTTGATGTGTTCGACGTAGTTCAGGCCCAGACAGATGATCGTGGGCGGCGCCGCGATCGGGAGTGCGGGCGTGATGTCCGTGAGTGGGATGTGTCGGCCAGTCACGCCCGCAGCCCGCGCCAGAAGCGCGGGATCACCGGCGAGCGTGCTCAGGTCAAAGCCCACCTCCGGTAATGCCGCGGTCAGATCGATGGCCGCGTCGCCCTGGACGGCATAAACGGCCTGGCGGCCTCCTACAGTACCCACGAGTAAGCGCATCGAATCCTCCCGGTTGAATATCGACATTTTTGACGATAAAGCTGCTCTGGGTCAAATAAAATCGATTTTCTGCGCGGCAGCGTGAAAATAGCGGAGGAAATGCCATGCCAGCTTGGGACGATTACAAGGCTGAGGCTGCATCTCGGGGGGCCTTGGCCCATGAGGTTTATGTGGCGCAGTCGACGCCTGCGGGCGATCCGGCGGCGGTGAAGGCCGCGCTGCCTGATCACCTCGCCTACCTCGCAGGTCTCGAGCAGAGCGGGGCGCTGATGTTTGCAGGGCCGATGTCGGACGAGACGGGCACGCAGATGGAGGGCATGGGGATGCTCGTGCTGCGCGCGGCGTCCTTCGAGGAGGCGCGCGCGCTGGCCGAGGGGGACCCGATGCACAAGACCGGCGCACGCACCTTTGTCTTGCGCAAATGGATGATCAACGAGGGCTCTGTCTCGGTGATGGTGACGCTTTCGGGCCAGACGGCAGCGCTCGGCTAGGCCGCGCTTGCAGCGACCCGCGCGCCGCGGCAAGCTCGCGCGCAGGAGGCACGCCCCATGGCCCAACTCAAGACCACAGCCGCCCAGATGGTGCAGGAGGCCCGCAGCCGCATCGAGGAGATCGACGCGCCCACGCTCATTGCGCGCCACGGTGATCCCGACCTCGTCATCGTCGATATCCGCGATCCGCGCGAGCGCGCGCGCACGGGCTTCATCCCGGGTGCGTTCCACGCGCCACGCGGGATGCTGGAATTCTGGGTCGACCCGGACAGCCCCTATTTCAAGCCGATCTTTGGCGAGGACAAAACCTTTGTCTTTCACTGCGCCTCGGGCTGGCGGTCCGCGCTGAGCACGGCGACGCTGCAGGACATGGGCTTCAAGGCCGCCCATCTCAAAAACGGCTTCACGAGCTGGGTCGAGGCGGGCGGGCCGGTGGAGACGCCCGAGTAAGCTGGCCGGACCGCTACTCCTTTAGGGGTTCGATCAGCTGAGGCCCCGCTGCTCGGTTTGAGTTCACGGCGACATCGACACGGTGAAAGCTGAGGGCGTCCTCAGCCGCGGCACACATGAGGGTTGCGGCCCCCTTCCCTGCCTCGCCCAGCCAGAGGCCCCAGTGTTCGGGCGCCAGCACGACGGGCATCCGTTTGTGGATCTCGGCCATGCGATCATTGGCAGCGCAGGTGACGATGGCGCAGGTGGTGTAGGCCTCGCCGTCACGCTCCCAGTCCTGCCAGATGCCTGCGAAGACAAGCGGCTCACCATCCGCGCGGGTGATGTACCACGGCAGGCGGGCGCCATCGGGCGTCTTCGTCCATTCGTAGAAGCCGCTCGCGGGGATGAGGCAGCGCCGCTCACGGCAGGCGGCCTTGAAGGCAGGCTTATCCGCGATCGTCTCTGACCGCGCATTGATGAGGAGCGGGCCGCCATTCGTGGTCTTGTACCAGTGCGGCAGGAACCCCCAGCGCATGGCGCGCAGGCGGCGGCCGGCATCGCTCACCACCACGTGGACGTCATTGGTGGGGCAGACATTGTAGCGCGGCCCCTCCGGCAGATCGTTCGACGGCACCGCATCGAAGAGCTGAGCCATGGCGTCATCGGGGAGGGTGATGGCAAAGCGTCCGCACATGGGGCGAGCTTGGCCTGATGCGGCGGGGCACGCAATGGTGCCCCGCCGGTTCGTCATTTACTTCTTGGTGATGCGGCCATCGAGGGCGGCTGCACCGGTACCGTTCTCGGCGATGATCTCCGCCACGACATCGGCGAGATCGGGGCCGAAGTCATAGGCGTTCATCCCCTTCTCGGCGAAGACGGAATAGCCGTCACCGCCGCCACGCATGAAGTTGTTGGAGGCGATGCCGTAGACTGTATCGGCCTCGATCGGGGCAAAGGCGCCGTCAACCTCCACCATCACGTCGGAGATGCGGGAGCCAACCTCGGCGGCACCGTCAAAGGTGTATTTGAGGCCCGCCACCTGCGGGAAGCGGCCCGAGCCGTCCTCCAGACGCGAGACACCGTTTTCAAGCGCCTCGACCACGCCCGCGCCCGTCAGCTGGAACGTGGCCAGTGTGTTTTGGAAGGGAAGCACGGTGAGCACCTCGCCCATCGTCACGTCGCCTGCATCAAGCGATGCACGCAGGCCGCCGCCGTTCTGGAAGACGATCTGGATACCCTGATCCTTCACACGATCGAGGATCGCGGTGGAGACCAGGTTGCCCATCTCGCACTCTTCGGCGCGGCAGAAGGAGCGGTCGCCCTCGACAGCGTTGTCTGAGAAGCCGATGACCTCCTGCTGCATCGCCTCGATGGGCGCGCCAAGCTCGGCCACACGAGCCGCGACATCTGCATCGGGGGTGACGGAGGCATCAAGGATCTTCGTGGCGCCCTCGGAGGCGGTGACGTTGCCGTCATCGTCAAAGGTGAGCGTTAGGTGGCCCACATATTTCGAGTAGGCATAGGCCTGCACCACGGGCACGCCCGAGGCGTTCACCAGCGGATAGGCCTCCGTGTCTTCCTCGGTGTTCGACAGAAGCGTGTGGGAATGCCCGCCAACAACGGCGTCGAGCCCGCTGACCGACTGCGCGATCTCGAGATCCTTCACGAGGCCCACATGGGTGAGCGCGATGATCTTGTCGACGCCCGCGGCCTCCATCTCGGCCACGTCCTGCTGGAGCGCTTCGATCTCGTCCATGAAGATCACGTTGGGCCCGGGTGAGGAGATCTCAGCCGTGTCGCCCGTGAGCGCGGAGACGATGCCGATGGTCTCGCCGCCCACCTCAAGCATGACACTGTCCTGCAGGACGCCGTTGAGCTCGGGCGAGCCCGACACGTCGAGGTTGCCGGAGATCACCGGGAAATCCACCATCCCGATGAAGGAGGCGAGGCCCGCGGGCCCGTTGTTGAACTCGTGGTTGCCCGAGGCCATCACGTCAAAACCGATCGCATTCATGAACTCGGCCGCGGCGGACCCGGCATAGGTGGTGAAGAAAGGCGAGCCCTGGAACTGATCGCCTGCGTCGACGACGATGACGTTCTGACCGTCAAGCTCCGCGCGAAGCTCATCGATCATCGTTTTGACGCGCGCGACACCGCCAAAGCACTCACCGGCCGCGTCATCCTCTGCGTTGCAGGTGGAATCAAAGCGGTTGATGGGCTGGATGCGGCTGTGCAGGTCGTTGATGTGGATGATGTGCAGCGTGTAATCGGCCGCGGCCATCGAGCCGATCATCGCGAAAGCAGATGCTGTGGTGAATAGGCGCATAGGTCGGTTTCCCCCGTTTGGTGATGTCCTATGGTGCGCGCATGGCGGCGTATTGCAACAGTTCGATGACGGATTGGCCTTGACGGGCCGCCTAACCGGTGGGCATTTGCACGCGCAATGCTCATCTACAAAATCTTCCGCCCAGCCGAATGGGACAGCCTCACCGCGCTCGGAGAAACGCACGGGGCTCCCATCGATCTCGAGGATGGCTTCATCCACTTTTCCACGGCCGAACAGGCGCGCGAGACCGCTGAAAAGCACTTTGCCGATGCCGGGGATCTGGTGCTTGCGGCGGTGGAGACGGACCGGCTCGGGCAGGATCTGAAATGGGAAGTCTCGCGTGGAAACGCACTGTTTCCACATCTCTACCGCGCGCTGCGTCTCGAGGAGGTCGCCTGGCATGCGCCCATGCCGCGGGACGGCGGCTCCCACGTCTTTCCCGACGCGTTCGAGGATGCGGTGGCGTGAGCCTCTTTGATCGCGCGTCGATCGCCCTCCTCCACCGCTTTGACCCCGAGCGCGCCCACAACCTCGCTCTGAAGGCTCTCAATCTGGGGCTCGTTCCCAAGGGCGACAGCGCACCCTCAGCCCGGCTCGCCACGCAGGTCGGGCCGCTCACGCTCGCCTCGCCGCTCGGCCTCGCAGCAGGGTTTGACAAGAATGCAGAAGCGGTGGGCCCCCTCGCACGCACGGGCTTTGGCTGGCTCGAGGTTGGCGCGGC
>JBCBME010000237.1:0-4652 GCA_039822945.1 Pseudomonadota bacterium | reverse complement strand
AGGCGGCCTATTCCGCCCTCGGCCACGCGCATCCATCACGTCACGGATGCCGATGTGGCGGGCGCGCCGGATGCCCACGAGGCGAGCCGGAGCCTGCATCATTTTTCGCGCGGAGCGGTTCTTGTGGCGCACAACGCGCCCTTTGATCTGGGGCTCTTGAAGCGCCATGAGGCGGGGGCCGGGATCGTCTGGGATCACCCGGTGCTCGACACGGTTCTTTTGTCGTCGATTGCGTTCGGAGCGACCGAGGACCATTCGCTCGACGCGCTATGCGAGCGGCTCGAGATCGAGATTGCGCCTGAAGCGCGGCACTCCGCACTGGGTGACGCCCGCGCCACGGCTGAGGCGCTGCTCAAGCTTTTGGGGCTCCTTGAGGCGCGCGGGATCACGACCTATGGCGCGCTGAAGGCGGAGTCCGACAGCCATGCGCGGCGCCTCTTTTCAAAGCGCGAGATGGCTGAAGTATAGTCCCGAGCTCGGGGCTCAGTCGTCGCGGCGTCCGCGCAGGATATCCTTGCGCTTCTGCTCCGCGCGCACCGCCGCCGTGTATTCACGATCGCGTTTGGCCTGTGCGGCGACGATCCAACCCACAAACATGATGAAGTTTGCAACGATCAAAAGGTTGATTAGCGTGTCCATGCTCTGCGCTCCACGTCCTGTATGACTTAAGGGTAGGCCGATATTGGTGAACGTCCCGTTACCGGGTGCGCGTTATTCGCCAGCCGCCTTGGTTTCAAAGCGCAGACCGAGCGCTGTGCGCGGCGCAAAACCCTGCCAGTAGGTGTGTTCCGCGGTCTCGTTGCCCGCATCATCGAGCGCCACGACGCCGGCGTCCGCGTCCTCCACGAGCTCCAGAAACTCACCGCGATCCGCCATCCCCTTGAGGTGGAGATCGAGGAAGGCCGTCGCGAAGTGCTGCGTGATGTTGTTCATGCGCGTCGTATCCCAGACGGCATCGGCGTAGTGCTCAAAGGGGATGAAATCGAGCGTCTCGACTGGCGCATAGCTTTCTGCCGGGGCGGGCATGGGCGCGGCGGCGTTGTGGTTGGCGTGGTTGAAGGTGAGGAGATGGCGATCGGTGCCCGTCGCCTCCTCAAAGATCGAACGCATCGCTGAATAGACCGAGATATCGTCGGCCCCGCCGGCCATCACCATGAGGGGACGGGAGATGCCCGCGAGCCCCTCTGCGTCCCAAAAGCCCGCATTTCGGCCCCAGGGCCCGATGGCGATGACGGCCTTCAGTCGCGGATCATCGCTAAGCGCCGCATGGCTCTCCGAGCCCGCGAGATGGGCCTCGAGGAGGCCGCGCGGCGCGCCCCATGCATATTCGGTGGAGGCCTGCGTGACGCCCGCGCCGCCATAGATGAGCGCGCCGTAGCCACCCATCGAATAGCCGATGACGGCTGCTGTTTCAGCGTCGGTGATGGCGGCGATCCCTGCGCCCACCACCCCCGGATCGCCCATCTGGTCGAGGACAAAGCGCTGATCGAGCGGGCGATTGACGAGCGTGGAGCCGAACGCGGCCTGATCGGAATAGGTGCTGTCGGTGTGATCGATGGAAACCGTCACGTAGCCCTTCGAGGCGAGGTTTTCGCCGAGATGGCTCATGAGCATGCGGTTGCCCGGATAGCCGTGGGAGAGGATCACGACGGGAAAGCTGCCCTCGGCGGCGGGCGGCGCATCGCGGCTGGCCATCCCGTGAAGCTGGGTTGGCGTGATCCCGTCGCGGATGACGGTGTCATAGACGGTGCCCGACTCTGTGCCCGCGGCGGCGGGATACCAGAGCTCGACAGTGAGCGGGCGGTCATAGGTGGGGATGGCATCATCGGTGACGCCGAGGATGTCGATCCGGTCCGGCGCCGTGAGGTCGAGGCTGCGGACACCCACGGCGAAATCGCCATGGGCCGCCAGCGCGGGCGCGTCCGGGCGGATCACGTCGATCCTGTTTTCCGCGTGGGTGGCTGCGCCGGTCAGACCGAGCGCGAGGGTGGCTAGGGCGGTCTTCGTCGTGTGCATGGGGCTCCTCCGGCAACGCGTACCAAAGGAGCTAGTGCGCCTGAGCGGAGAGGCCCGCGCTAGTGTGCGCGCTTGGTCTCTTTGCTACGGAACGCGCCCTGCACGATGCGGTCGATCACCATGGCCACGAGCAGGATTGCGACCCCGCCGAGTAGGCCCGGGCCCTTGGCGGCGAATTGCAACGCCTCGAGGATCGTCTGGCCGAGGCCGCCCCCGCCGATGAGCGAGATGATCACCACCATCGAAAGGCACATCAGGATCGTCTGGTTGACCCCTGTCATGATCGAGGGGCGCGCGAGCGGCAGCTCCACATCGCGCAGGATCTGCCAGTTGGAGGCGCCAAAGGCCCCTGCCGCTTCCTTGATGCTGTCGGGCACGCCGCGCATCCCGAGCGCGGTGAGGCGGATCACCGGCGGCATGCCAAAGATGATCGTGGCCAGAATCCCCGGCGGGTTGCCCGTGCCAAAGAAGGCGATGATCGGGATGAGATAGACGAAGGCCGGCAGCGTCTGCATGAGATCGAGGATGGGCTCAGCCATGCGGTAGGCGCGCTCGCTCTTGCCGAACCAGATGCCAAGCGGGATGCCGATGATGACGCAGAGGAACACGGCTGCACCCACGAGGGCCACCGTCTCCATCGAGACCTCCCAAAAGCCGAGGAAGGCGATGTAGGCGAGGGCTGCTGCCGTAAAGATCGCCACGCGCGGCCCGGCAGAGCGCCACGCCAGCACGCAGATCACCGCCATGACCACGGGCCAGGGCGTCCCGATCAGGGCCAGCGAGATTGCATCAAGGACGCGGCGCACGCCAAGCACGATGCCGTCAAAGGCCCCTGCGCCCGCCACGGCGGCCGCATCGATCCCGTCCTCGAGCCAGCGCGCGGTGGATCCGTAGATGTCAGGGTTGGCCGGGAAGGTGGTGAGCCATTCGGTGACGTTCTCGACCGTGAAGCGATAGACGGTGAGCGGCGCGATCACGAGCGCCAGCACAAGGCCCCAGATCATGTTCTGGTTGCTCCACCCCGACTGAACGGCGGCGTTGTTGATGCGCCAGGCCTCATATTTCCGCTCGAGCGCGCGGTTGGCCATGAAGCCCTGGGCGATCCGTAGCGCCACGAGGAGCCCGAGCCCGGCGAGAAGGATCATCTGACTGTCGGCGGCGAGCGCCTCTGCCTCGGCCCGGCTGCGTTCGGCCGCGCGCATGAGGTTGTTGCCGAGCGTCTCGAAGCGGGAGCCGTCTTCGCCCGCGGCGGTGGCATCAGCGGCGCGCTGGAGAAAGCCTTGCGCGCGTTCCTCCTGCTGGGCCGCGCGCGCGAGGTTTTCGGCGCCAAGCTCACCCCAGGTGCCGCGTCCGATCTGGACCCAAGCGATGATTTCAAAGAGCAAAAAGCCCCAAAAGCCGCTCCAGAGCCCGCGCCCGGCGGACCAGAGCGGGCCCAAAAGTGCGGCGGCACCATTGAAGCTGAAGACAAAGCCGCCCGAGGCGTCCTGCAGCTTTCGGAACTCGCGCTGGTAATAGTCACCATTCTGCTGCGCGAACTGGCCAATGGAGGCGTCGAGCGCTGCGCGATCTGCCTCGATCGCGGCCACGTTGGCATCGCGCGGGGCGCTTGCATTTGCTGGGGCGCCGGTGGCGATGTCTGCTGGAGTGATATCAGCCATTTACTTTCCCCCTTGGATGCCGCGGAGCAGCGTTTCATTGCTCACCACGCCCACTTCACGCCCGCCTTCGGTGACGATGATGGGGCTTTGGGTCCCGACGGAGATGTCGATGAGCGCGTCGAGATCGCTTTCGCCATCGACGCGCGGCGCTCCTTTGATCGCGGCCACTTGCCCTTCGGCGAGCGGCTCCATGATGGTGTGGGCGCGCACGAGCTTGAGCCGGCTGATCCCCTGGACGAACTCGCGGACGTAGTCGTCCGCGGGTTGGGTGACGATCTCTTCGGGCGTGCCGATCTGGACGATGACGCCGTCTTTCATGATCGCGATGCGGTGGCCGATGCGGATGGCCTCATCGAGGTCGTGGGTGATGAAGAGCGTCGTCTTCTTGAGATCTTCCACGAGCGATTTGAACTGATCCTGGAGCTGCAGGCGGATGAGCGGGTCGAGGGCGGAAAAGGGCTCGTCCATGAGCAGGATCTCGGGGTCGGAGGCGAGTGCGCGCGCGATGCCAACGCGCTGCTGCATCCCGCCGGAGAGCTCTGACGGCAGCCTGTCCTCGTAGCCATTGAGATCCACGAGATCGAGCGTGTGCTCACTCACGGCCCAGCGGCGCGATTTCGGGACGCCTCGGATTTCGAGCGGATAAGCGACGTTATCCTTCACCGAGCGGTGCGGCATGAGCGCCATGTGCTGAAAGACCATGCCAATGTGGCGGGCGCGCATTTCGCGCAGCGCCTTGGCGTTCTTTTTGCCGACATCCTCGCCCAGCACCTTGATGGTGCCTGCGGAGGGCTCGATGAGGCGGTTGACGTGGCGGACAAGCGTGGATTTGCCAGAACCCGAGAGGCCCATGATGCAAAAGATCTCGCCGCGAGCGACGGAGAAGGTCGCCTCCCGCACACCGATGACGGTGCCGAATTCCTCGAGCGCTTCAGGCTTTTTGATGCCGCGGGTTTTGGCGGCTTGGATCGTCTT
>JBCBME010000236.1:0-4665 GCA_039822945.1 Pseudomonadota bacterium | reverse complement strand
AGACAGTGTCTCAAACATGGGCGCGGCCCTCCATTGATCATGCGTTGGTCCTAATGTGAGACCGCGGCGGCGAAATCCCAAGTCTCAAACGCAACTGACCCCCGTGGGCGCAACGCGCTGACGGGGGGCGATCCTGGCCGAGCCTAAGGACCGGAAAGCCTGAACCCTCCGGAATTGCGCGGCATATGGCGGATGCGGGCCGTCTCGTCAAGTCAAGCAGGCTTGCGCTGGATCAAGGCGTAGCGGTCTGCGCACGCGCAAAGATCCACCATGCCTGCAGCCACATCAAAGACCGAGCTTCTCAGTATCACCCAGCGTGACTATGCCAAGTTGGACAAACTGATCGGCGCGATTGACGGCCGCGTCGCCGAGCGAAAGCGGGAAGACGATACATCCATCAAGGATGTCATCGCGCACCGTGCCCATTGGATCGATCTCTATCTCGGCTGGTTCGAAGATGGGCGGGCAGGGCGCCCGGTGCACATCCCCGCAAAAGGGTACAAATGGAACCAGCTCGAGGGCTACAACGCGGCCTTGCGCGCAAAGCAGGCGGATCTTACGTGGGGCGAGGCCCGCTCAATGCTCGCCAACGCCCATGCGCGGCTGACAGAGCATGTCCAAGGTTTGGACGATCAGGCTCTCTATGGCGCGCCCATGACGGGCAGCGATAAGTGGACAGCGGGCCGCTTTGCCGAGGCATCAGGGGCAAGCCACTATCGGTCTGCCGCGAAATTCGTGCGCGCAGCGCTCCGGGCCGATGCGCGTTGAGATCCAGCCATCTTCGTTGGCCCAGAATTGCGACAGCCCGCCCCGGGGGAGGAACCGGGGCGGGCTGTCTGTCTGCGTCCTGCGATGGGAGGGTCGGTCCCGCGGACTGCGTGTCTTGTGAGGGGGAAATGGGGTCCCGTTTCCAGGAAACCAGCTTTGTGACAGCGCCCTCACGCAGCGCTGATCACTGTTACGCGCGCGTGGCCTGACCGGGGCGATGCGCATAGAGCACGACCGCACACAGAAGGCCCAGAACAAGCGCTGGCACAAAGCTCGGCCCCAGCACGAGGATATGGAAGAGGATTGCACACGCCATCGTGCACACGAGAAGCCCCGCCCCAATCCATTGAACACCCGGGATCCAGAAGAGGATCACGCTCCCCAGCTCGACGATGCCGGCGACGTAGCGGAACCACTGGCCCCAGCCGATCGTCTCGAACACGGCAACCATATCGGCATTGCCTGACAGTTTACCGAAGGCTGCAAAACCGAAAGCGGCGGTGAGCAGTGCCTTGAGGCCGATGAGGCCGTACGTCTTCACGGATCCCATGTGCTCGGCCCTATGCTGCGAGTTGCGCGACGGCTTCATTGGCCGCCACAAGGCTTGCGTCCGCATCGAGCGCCATCTGGTCAGCGGCCACGAGTTCAACGTTGGTGATGCCGATGAAGCCGAGGGCGAATTTCAGATACCCGATGGCGAAATCGATCTCCGATCCCACTTTCGTGCCGCCAGACGCCACGACGATAATGGCACGCTTGCCTTCGAGCAGGCCCTTTGGCCCGTTCTCGGTATAGGCAAAGGTGATACCCGCACGCGCCACCTGATCGATCCACGCTTTCACGGCCGCTGGCACCCCGAAGTTGTAGATCGGCGCGCCAATGACGATCGTGTCGGCATCCTGCAGCTCGGCGATGAGCGCGTCTGAGACGGCAAGGGCCTCCTTTTGCGCGTCGTTGCGCTCCTCGGACGCGGTCCAGTTTGCAGCGAGCCATGCTTCGTCAAGAAGCGGCACACCGCTCGAAAGATCGCGGGTGATCACCCGGTCTGCGCCCAGCTTTTCGATGACCTTGTCGGTGAGGTCGCGTGTGACGGAGCCTGATTTACGGGCGGAGCCGTCGATGCGGAGAATGGTCTGCGCCATGTCATGTATCCTTGTAAGAGGGCGGGATGCCCTTCCGATGAAGCACAGTTACTTTCTCTTGTGGCGCACGCAATCTGCGAATAAAGACGCTTCATGTGAAAATTTGCACATGAGGCCAACATGGATAACTGGGATGAAGTGCGCACCGCGTTTCAAGTGGCGCGGCTCGGCACGGTGAGCGGCGCGGCTGACGTTCTTGGCGTGCACCACGCCACCGTCATTCGCCACATCGACGCCCTTGAGGGCAAGCTGGGCGTCAAGCTCTTCCAGCGCCACGCCCGTGGATACACGGCGACCGAGGCGGGCAACGATCTTCTCCTCGTTGCGCAGACAACCGACGATCAGTTCGCCCAACTGGCAGGCCGGCTCAAGGGGCGTGGGGCGTCTGTGACAGGCGAACTCGTCGTGACGTCGCTGGCCACATTCTCCCCGATGCTTGCCCCGGTGCTGGCGGCGTTCCGCGAGGAGCATCGCGAGCTAACCGTGCGCTACCTCACGGGAGATCGGCTCTTTCGGCTGGAATACGGTGAGGCGCATGTCGCTATCCGCGCAGGAAACGCGCCGGACCAGCCCGACAACGTGGTGCAGCCGTTCGTGCGGCAGGCCCTCTCGCTCTACGCCGCGCCCTACTACGTCGAGCGGCACGGCGTGCCGAAGGACGAGAGCGAATTCAGCGAGCACTTCTTCATCGGCCATGATGCCGAGACCCGTGCGCCCTTTAACATGTGGTTGCGCGAGCACGTCCCGATGGAAAACATCGTCTACCGGACGTCGGATAACCGCTCCATGGAAGATGGCGTCGTCGCTGGCGCGGGGATCGGGTTTCTGCCGGTGAAGGTCGCTGAAAGATACGCGAACCTCACGCAGGTCTGCCCGCCGCGCCCGGACTGGAGCGCGCCGCTCTGGCTCGTCACCCATGTCGATCTCCACCGCACGGCCAAGGTGCAAAGCTTCCTGACCTTCCTGAAAGCGGCGTCGAAAGACTGGGAAGTATGAGCGAAGCCCACCGGGGCCACCTCGCCATGCTCGCTTTCTCCGCCCTTGTGGCGGGGTCTTTCGCACTCGGGGTGTTGGCGGCAAATCTCATTGATCCAGCGGCGCTGAACGCGGTGCGCTTTCTGATTGCCGCCGTCGTCATTGGCGTTTTGGGCCTCGCGACAGGGGCCTTCCGGCGCAGAGATGTCGCCGCCCCATGGCGCTATTTCGTCCTTGGCGGATTGTTCTCCGCCTATTTCGTGCTGATGTTTGAGGGGCTCAAGACCGCGCCAGCCGTGTCTGCCGCTGCGGTCTTTACGCTGACACCGGTGATGGCGGCGGGGTTCGGTTGGTTGCTCCTTCGGCAGATAACCAGCCGCTGGATGGCACTGGCCCTCGCCATGGGGGCCGCGGGAGCGCTCTGGGTCATTTTCCGCGCTGACCTTGGCGCGTTTTTGGCGTTCGAGGTGGGGCGTGGGGAGTTCATCTATTTTTGGGGTTGTGTGGCTCACGCCATTTACACGCCCATGGTCGCGCGTCTCAATCGCGGTGAGAATCCCATCGCCTTCACCTTCGGGACACTGTGCGCGGGCACGATCCTGTTGGGGAGCTACGGAGCACCGGCGATCTTGGAGGCTGACTGGGGCGCGCTCCCAGCGATCGTGTGGATCACCATCATCTACACCTCGCTTGCTGCCAGTGCAGCGACCTTTGTGCTCCTCCAATACGCGACGTTGCGGCTGCCGTCGGCAAAGGTGATGGCCTACACCTACCTTACTCCGAGCTGGGTCATCCTCTGGCAAATCGCGCTTGTGAGCGATGTCCCGGCCCCGATCATCCTTGTCGGGGTGGCGCTGACGGCAACCGCGTTGCTCATGCTTCTGCGCGCGGAGCCCGCCTGAGCCTCACTTATCCTCAAGCGCTCCCGGCGCGGGCGCGTTGGAGCTTGTTTCGCGCCCTCGCTCTGCGGGGACGTCCGGGAACTCTCGCTCAAGAAAAGCTTCAAAGGCGTCGAGGTTGACGGCTTCGAATTGCCCGAAGGACTGCATCCAGATCGAGGCGTCACGCAAGGCATCTGGCTCAAGCTTGCACCACTTCACGCGGCCCCTTTTCTCCTGGCTGATCAGGCCTGCAGCCGTCAGCACGCTCAGGTGCTTTGAGATGGCCGCCAAAGAGACATCAAATGGTGCCGCGACATCCGTCACCGCCATGTCATCCTCGAGAAGCATCTGGAGGATGGCGCGGCGTGTCGGATCAGCGAGTGCAGCAAAGACGGTGTCGAGGCGTGCCATGCCTCGGCCTACGTCCCATGGCCGTCTCATTCAAGCATCAGGCAGCCAGCAATCCGGACATGCTCAACCAAACGGTTGAATAATGCATGTGAGGGCCTGCGCTGGTTTCGAAAAAGCTCGTATCACCGAAGTGAATTTTTGTCAAATAAAAACAACAATTTAGAGCCCCTGTGGGTGCGCCGTGCTGACAATTGACTCCTGCCACCCGGCCACGTAGCACTCCAGCGATCCTGCGGGAGAGGTCAGTGAGCGATCAAAAGCGCATGTCGGCGCTGGAAGAGCGCCTCGACGCCGCCAAAAGGCGAGCGACGGCTGAGCGACCACGCAGTGACGAACACTATTCGATGGCCAATGTGGCATGGAGAATGGTGGTTGAGTTGGTGGCGGGTATCGGCATCGGCTTTGGGATGGGGTTAGGGCTGGACAGCCTGTTCGGCACCAACTCAACCACCATTCTCCATGCCACATTGGCCATCGAATAGTGTTCG
>JBCBME010000235.1:0-4695 GCA_039822945.1 Pseudomonadota bacterium | reverse complement strand
CATCATCATGTAGCTGCCATCGCCGACAAAGACGATGAGCTCACCGGGCTCATCGGCATGGGCCATTGCCGCGCCCCAGCCGCCGGAGGTCTCATAACCCATTGTGGAAAAAGCGTAATCGCAATCGTAGGAGCCGTGCGCCTTGGCGAGCCACCCTTTGTTCATCTCGCCCGGCAGCCCGCCCGCGGCGGTGAGCGCGCGGTCATGTTCGGTGGCCAGTTCGTTGATGGCGCCCACGACCTCGGAATAGCGCGGCGTCTCGTTCGTGATGGCGCGGCGGCCTGCGAGATACTCGCGCCACTCATCCATGGCTGCCTTGGCCTGCTCCAGCCGCGCGGCGGGCGCGCGCCAGCCCGAGAGCGCTGCGCCCAGCTCCTCGAGGCTCACCTTTGCGTCGCCCACGACCGACACCGCGCCATGCTTTGCCGCGTCAAACGGGGCCGCATTGATGGAAATCAGCCGCACGTCCGGATCCTGGAAACAGGACCAGGAGCCAGTGGTGAAGTCCTGAAGCCGGGTGCCCACGCAGAGGACGACGTCAGCGTCGCTCGCGACAAGATTGGCCGCGCTGGTGCCCGTTGGCCCCGTGAGGCCCACGCCGTGCACGTGGCTGTCGAGAACGCTGGTCTTGCCGGCCGTCGTCTCCGCCAGCGGGATCCCGTTCTCGGCGGCGAAGGCGTTCAGCGCATTTTCGGCGCGCGAGTAGAGCACACCGCCGCCCGCAATGATGAGCGGCTTCTTGGCGGACTTCAAAAGATCGGCAGCCTCTGCAAGGGAGGCCGTATCGGGGCGACGGCGCGGGATGCGCCAGACCTTCTCGGCAAAGAAGCTCTCGGGATAATCGCAGGCCAGGGCCTGAATATCCTGCGGCAGGCCGAGGAAGGCGGGGCCGCGCGTTGCGGGGTCGAGCATCGTGGCGACTGCTGCAGGCAGTGTCTTCAGGATCTGCTCGGGATGCGTGATGCGGTCCCAGTAGCGCGTCACAGGCTTGAAGCAGTCATTCACCGTGATCGTGGGGTCGCCAAACTGCTCCACTTGCTGGAGCACAGGATCATTGCGGCGGTTGGTGAAGGTATCGCCGGACAAGAGCAAAAGAGGCAAACGGTTGGCCATCGCGACGGCTGCGGCGGTGACCATGTTCGTCGCACCCGGCCCGACGGAGGATGTGGCAATGCAGATCTGCTCGGCCCGTCTGGCCTTGGCATAGGCCACAGCAGCGAGCGCCATGCCCTGCTCGTTTTGGCCGCGATAGGTGGGCAAGTCGTCTTGAACGCGCTCCAGAGCCTCCGCGAGACAAGTCACATTGCCATGTCCAAAAATGCCGAAAACCGCAGGAAACAAGGGCTTTACGCCCTCAGCCGTTTCAACCCGCTGGGCCGCGCACCAGCGCACCAGCGCCTGCGCCATCGTCAGACGTATGCTCGCCATCGCGTGTTCCTCCCATCGAGTCGAGACGCCTCAGCACGAACTGAAAATTCCCCCGAAATCAAGAAATAGAATTTTTATTCTGACATTTTCTTTGACAGCAGGCGATGAGCCTGCAACCTTTTCATTGACTCGATTTCTGGTAGCGCCAACAAAAGGACCGCGCCGAGAGAGCGTCGTAAAAATTAGTCTGGGAGGACATCCATGAAAGAGTTTCTGATCGCAGCTTCGGCTGCGGCAATGGTTGCGGGTGGCGCAATGGCTGGTGGCCATGGTGAGCGCTATGTCATGATCACGCACACGCAGGGTACCGATCCGTTCTGGCCCGTCGTGGAAAAGGGTGGCCGTGACGCAGCAGCCGCTGTCGGTGCCACGCTCGAGTACAACTTCGACGTCTCCGGCGACATGGCCGCAATGGCCGCGCTGATCGAAGCTGCTGCTGCATCCGAGCCCGATGGCATCATCGTGTCGCTGCCCGACGCGGCGGCGCTTGGTCCGGCAATCCAGTCTGCTGTGGCGGACGGTATTCCGGTGGTGACGATGAACTCCGGCCTTGAAAGCTCCGCCGAGCTCGGCGCGCTCATGCATGTGGGCCAGCCCGAGCGTGACGCCGGTCTTGCAGCCGGCCAGCGCGCCATGTCTGAGGGCGTTACCAAGGGTCTCTGCCTCAACCAGGAAGCGTTCAACACCGCGCTTGTGGATCGTTGCACCGGCTACTTCGACGCCATGGGCGCAGATCTCAACCAGATCGACGTGTCCAACGACCCTGCACAGATCGAGACCCGCACCGCGGCCGCTCTGGAAGCTGATGAGTCCATCGACGGCGTGCTCGCTGTTGGCCCCCACGTTTGCGAAGCCGCGCACCGCGCGATTTCGGCCGTGGGCGCGGACGTGCACCTCTCCTGCTTTGACCTGTCGCCCGGCGTGATGGATCTCATCGATGCAGGCGAAGTGGCCTTCACCATCGACCAGCAGCAGCGTCTGCAGGGCTACATGCCGGTGATCGTCCTTCACCTCTACAACAACCACGCAGGTCTCCTGCCGGGCAACAACATCAACTCCGGCCCGGGTTTTGTGGATGCGTCGAACGCCGCCACCGTCAAAGAGCTGGCAGGCATCGACCGCTAGGTTCAGCCGAGAATGAAATACTGAAACAGGCGGGTCTAGACCCGCCTGTTTTGCCTAAAGCCGACAGTACAGAGCCAATAAAACGAGGGAACAATGGCTGACCGCAGCGAATCTGACAGATTACAGGAAGAAACAAGGCTGCAGAGGCTTGTCCGCCGCCCTGAGATCGGAGCCTTTATCGTGATGGTGGTCATCATCGTGGCGCTGCTCTGGGCCTCAGATGGCCGCGCGTTCAACGCGCTTGGCCTCAAAAACAACGTCCAGATCATCGCGCAGTACGGGATTATCGCCACGGGCGCGGCGCTCTTGATGATTGCGGGCGAATTCGACCTGTCCATCGGATCGATGATCGGCTTTGCGGGTATGTCGATGGCGCTCATGCTCAAATGGGGCCTGCCGTTTGGCCTTGGCGAGGCGACGCCTGTCACCGCGTTTTTCTTCACGCTCGTCATGACGCTTGGCCTCGGATGGTTCATCGGCTTTGTCGTTGTGCGATCGGGGCTGTCATCCTTTATCGTGACGCTCGCCTTCCTCTTTTTCCTGCGCGGCGTGACCGAGGTGGCCTTCCGCCTCATCAACGCATCCACGCAGGTCTCCGGCCTCCCCGATTATAAGGAAGACAGCTGGCTGGCCTGGATTTTCGGGGGTGAGCTTTTTGGCTGGTTCTATGATGGATGGTACGCGCTCGGCGCCTATTTCCAGACACTCGGATACGAGCGAACCGATCAGTGGTTCCTTCTGGGCGGCAACCTCAACCGCCGCGGCGAGCAGTGGGTCGACGGCTTTGACGCCCGCTTCTTCTGGTTCATCGTGATTTCCATGGCCGCCTATTTCGTGCTGAGCCGCACGCAGCTCGGCAATTGGATCTACGCCACCGGCGACAACAAGGACGCGGCGCGCGCGAACGGCGTGCCGGTCAACCAGGTCAAGATCGGCCTTTTCATGTTCACGGCCTTCTGCGCGACTGTCTTCGCTGCCTGCCAGGTTTTTGAGACCAATACATCGGACGCGGCCAAGGGCAATCTCATGGAGCTCTTCGCCATTGCCATCGCGGTTGTGGGGGGCACCCTCATGACAGGGGGCTTTGGCAGCGTCCTCGGGGTCGTTTTCGGGGCGATCACGGTGGGCCTTGTGTCAAACGCGGTCTTCTTCATCCCGGCCATCGACGGCGCGTGGTTCCGTGTCTTCCTCGGCGCGATCCTCCTTGCGGCGGTCTTTGCCAATGAACGCATCCGCAAACGTATCACGGGAGGGATATGACGATGAGCAACACGCCTTATCTCCGCGTCGAGAGCCTGGTGAAGCAGTTCGGCCCGTTTCGGGCGCTCAACGGCGTGGACCTCGAGGTCCATGCCGGCGAGGTCCATGCGCTTCTCGGCGACAACGGCGCTGGCAAGTCCACGCTGATCAAGACCCTTGCCGGGGTGCACGAACCCACCGAGGGCCAGATCTACATCGAGGGCAAAGCCGTCAATTTCCGCTCCCCGCGGGACGCGACAGCCGCGGGCATCGGCACCGTTTACCAGGACCTCGCGCTCAACCAGCTGATGAGCGTGACGCGTAACTTCTTCATGGGTCGCGAGCTCAAGGGCTCGCTCGGGCGCCTGCGCATGGATGAGATGGACAAGATCGCCCATGACGAGATGCTCAAGATCGGGATCGACTTCTCGGACCCGACACAGGCCGTGGGTACGATGTCGGGCGGTCAGCGCCAGACGCTGGCCATTGCCCGCGCCATCTACTTCGGCGCGCGCGTCCTCATCCTCGACGAGCCCACCTCGGCGCTTGGCCAAAAGCAGCAGATGGAAGTGCTCAAAACGATCAAGCGCGTGCGGGCACGCGGCGATATCGCGATCATCTTCATCACCCACAACGAGATCCACTCGAAACTCGTGGGCGACCGCTTCACCTTCCTCGCGCTCGGTCAGGTGATCGGCGCGGGCACGAAGGAGAGCCTCGAGGGGCAGGACATCCGCCGCCTCATGGCCGGTGGCGCAGATATCGGCCAGCTCGAGAAAGAGTTCGCCGAAATGTAAGTCGGCAGCCCCGGCTCTCAGGGCCGGGGCTTCAACATTGCGAGGGTCTTACCCCTCGATCTCTTCCCTCCAGCGATGAACGGGCGCAAACCCCACCATCTCCTTG
>JBCBME010000234.1:0-4700 GCA_039822945.1 Pseudomonadota bacterium | reverse complement strand
GACCACAGGATCGCATGCACCACAGGATCGAGCCCCACGATTCCGAAAAGCGCCTGTGGCGTGAGCCATGAGATACCCCAGGGCCCATTGGAGAGCATCGCTTGGCTCATCACCACGTCGGGCCCAAACGAGGGCAGGAAAAGCGTATAGAGCCAGACTGTTGATCCCAGAATGAGGCCAGCGCCAGCGCCAAACCGCGTTGCGCCCCGCCAAAAGATTCCGCCCACCATCGCAGGTAACGCCTGGGCGACACCCACGAAGGAGATGAGGCCGATCGCTGCCAACGCCGATCCCCCGCCCGAGAAAAAGTAGTAGAGGTACCCCAAAAAGAGGACGCCTGTGATCGACAAGCGGCGCGACAGGATCACGACAGAGCGCACATCGCCCGTCACGCTGGCCTGCGCCCCTTGCGCCCGCAGCCAGATGGGCAAGACCACGTGGTTTGACACCATCGTCGCAAGAGCGAGCGCTGCCACGATCACCATTCCGGTGGCCGACGAAAAGCCACCGAGAAAGCTCAGAAGCGCAAGTGCGCCCTGCCCTTGCGACAAGGGCAGCGAGAGGACGAAAAGGTCGGGATTGGATCCTTCAGGCATCAGCTCGAGGCCCATCACGGCGATGGGCACCACGAAAAGTGACATCAGGAGCAGGTAGGCCGGGAAGGCCCAGCTCGCGAGCGAGAGGTGCCGTTCATCGGCGTTTTCCACGACAAGCACCTGAAACATCCGCGGCAAGCAGATAAACGCGGCCGCAGAAAGGAACGTCAGGCCCAGCCAGCGGCTCTGGCTCACCTGCCAATCGGAAATCGGCGAGGCCTCGATGCGTGCAGCCATGTCTTGTACACCACCGCCAAGGCCCCAGACCACGAATATGCCCACCGCGATAAGCGCCACAAGCTTCACGATTGCTTCGACGGCGATCGCCATGACAACCCCGTGGTGACGCTCGTTCACGTCCAGGCGGCGCGTGCCAAAGACAATCGTGAAGATCGCAAGACCCGCAGCGACCCATAGCGCCGTGCTCTTGGCATCCCCCGTGACACCGACATCCCCAAAGGCCGAAATTGCCAGTACGACAGATTGAAGCTGAAGCGCAATGTAGGGGGTGGTGCCAATGACCGCGAGGATTGTGACGAGAACGCCCAGCTCCGTGGACTTGCCAAACCGCGATGAAATGAGATCAGCCACGGACGTGATCTTTTGCGCCTTCGCGATGCGCACGAGTTTTCGAAGCAAAAGCCAAGACCCGATGAGAACGCCCGTGGGCCCTAGATAGATCGTCAGAAATTCAAGACCGGACCGCGCGGCATAGCCAACAGCTCCGTAAAACGTCCATGCCGTGCAGTAAACTGACAGCGAAAGCGTGTAGATCCAAGGGGACCTGAACCAGCTATCGAGCCCGCGCGCTGCGCGCCGTTCAGCCCAGGCCGCCACAGCGAAGAGAATGGCGACATACGCCAGCGACACCAGCAGAAGGGCATTGAGGCCCACCATGGCCTCACTCCTCCTCCCCGCGCTTAGGCTGCCATCGCGCGAGCGCGAAGGCCACAGCGATCATGATCGCCCAGACCCCGAAGATGTAGAGAAAGGCGCGCACGGTTGAGACGCCCTCGCCCCCCTGCGGCCAGATCATCGGGAGCATCACGAGCACGCCGCCGAACAAAGGAACCGCTCGCGCGGCATCTTTGAAGCGCCGGTTGCGGTAGTTGCCACGTTCCAGAAACACAGGGGGCTTATTGCCCGCCCTAGGCATCTGCAGACCCCGATTTCATCACCGGTTCCTCGGAAACGGCGACGCCCGAAACCAGCGCGCGGACACGCTCCAGCACCTCGGAATTCGAGAATGGCTTTGTCATGTAGTGACTTGCGCCCGCCTCTTCGGCGCGTTCGCGGTCCTTGGCCTGGCCGCGTGCCGTCAGCATCAGGATCGGTAGATCGGCCGTCTCTGGCTGGTCGCGCAAATCCCTCAGGAGTTCGAAGCCCGAGCGATTAGGCAGCATCGCATCGAGGATAATGATGTCAGGCATACGGCGCGCCACTGCGGCAAGCGCCGTGGCGCCATCGGAATGCGTATCCACCGCCCATCCATCACGACTAAGGATGAAGCGGATCGCCTCGATTATATTGGGCTCGTCCTCGATGATGAGGACGCGCTTGCCTGCGCTCATGGCTCAGGCCCTCCCTGGTGTCGGTGGCCGACTTTTCGTTACCCTTACTGTTTCGCCCTAGGACGCTCTTGTCAAAGATTTGCTCTGCCTAGGCGGGAACGAGGAGCAATGTGCCGCGGAGAATGGGTTCTGCACCGTAGCTGACGGGGTCCTGCGTGGAGGCATATGCGAACGCTGTGAAACGCGCGCCTTGCCCGTCAATGACTTGCAGCTCAGCGCGGATAGGCACGTGCGGACGCGAAAGCGCAGAAAAGAGCGGCCAAAGCGAACGCCCCACCCCAGTGCGGGGGATAGGAAATCCGTCTGGGGCACGGCGAGTGATCAGAGCGCCTGCCCCATCACACTCGGCGAGCCCGACCCCTTCGCCGGCTGCAGGCACCTGACCGAGGCGGCGCAGGACGACATCCAAAGGCAGGCTGAGCGCATGGGCAATCGAGAGGGGCTCTGTCCCATATTCCGTCAGCCTTGCGACGATTTCCGCCTCCGGGAGCAGGAGAGCTTCCGCCCTGTAGCGTGCAACATAGTCATCTGCGATCACGCGCGCCGCGGGGCTGAAGTCCGGCATCCGCGCGGCCTCGCCGGTTTCGACCTCGGCGAGGAAGTACCGGCGCGCCTCAAGCCAAGCATCGACTTCATCCTGCGGGCTTTGCGCGACATCGGCACCCTCTGGAGAGGCATCAAGATAGCTCACGAGCGCCTCTGTCGCCGTCGCCAGGCGCTGCGAGTCCTCCCTGAGATTGCCGTGAAACCGAACCCGCCAATTGTAGTCGATGTCAGGATCATCCGCCAAAATCGCAGAGGTCGAGCGGATCGCGGTGATCGTTGAAAGCATCTCGTGAACTTGGCTTGAAAGAAACGGATCGTGCGTCAGACGGTCGTTGAGCTCGATCAGAGTCTCCTCGAGTCGTCCAATGCGCGCCGCTTGCCGCGTGATCAGCCCAGCCCACCCAGGGAAGCGGCCAGCGAACTCTTCAAGGCGGTCCAGCTCGGCCTCAGTCTCTGTTGCCGCCTCCGACAGATCGCGCAGGAGGGAAGCCTCCGCACCTTCGGAAAGCGACACCGGATCGACCTCCAGCACATCGGCGATCGTGAGCAGGATCTTGCCCCCGATTCTGCGGCGATTGTGTTCGATGAGGTTGAGATAGCTGGCGGATATGCCCGCCTTGCGTGCAAGCTCGGCCTGCCGCATGCCCGCCTCAACGCGACGCTCGCGGATGCGCGTGCCCGTCAGGGCGGAGGACTTTCGGGGCGACGCCACGTCAATTTCCTTTTCTAAACAGACGCTTTCTGCACTGCACTGAAAAAATCTTTACTTCTCGCAAATGCAGCATGTTCATTTCTTTACAAAATAGTGGAGCGTTTCAAGTGCCTTGTTGATTTGGTTTACCAGCGCGTCCGATAACGACAGGGCATCAAAAGGTGCATCGGGACGCGCGCGAGAAAGCAGCGTGCGCCTTTCACACACTGGGAGGATTTACATGTCCAAACTCAACCTTACCCGTCGTGGCGCTCTGAAGACCGGCGCAGCGGCTGGCGCAGGTCTGGCGCTGCCGACTTACCTTGCCGCGCAAAGCTCATTCACGAACGCACCCGGAGCAAGCTCGGTCACGCTGGGTTTCAACGTTCCGCAAACCGGCCCCTACGCTGATGAGGGCGCAGACGAGCTTCGTGCATTCGAACTCGCTGTCGAGCACCTCAATGGTGAAGGCGACGGCGGCATGCTCAACACCTTCTCGTCCAAGGTTCTGGACGGCACCGGCATCCTCGGGCGCAAGGTCGAGTACGTCACCGGCGACACGCAGACGAAGCCCGACGCGGCCCGTGCATCCGCACGCGGCATGATCGAGCGCGACGGCGCAATCATGATCTCCGGCGGTTCGTCCTCCGGTGTGGCCGTGGCCGTGCAGGCGCTCTGCCAGGAAGCGGGCGTCATCTTCATGGCGGGCCTCACGCACTCCAACGACACCACCGGCAAGGACAAGAAGGCCAATGGCTTCCGCCACTTCTTCAACTCCTACATGTCGGGTGCTGCTCTCGCGCCGATCCTTGCCGCCAATTACGGCACGGACCGCAAGGCCTATCACCTGACGGCCGACTACAACTGGGGCTACACGACTGAGGAAGCTGTGCGGACCTCCACCGAGGCCATGGGCTGGGAGACGGTCGCAACCGTTCTGACGCCGCTCGCACAGACCGACTTCTCCTCCTATGTGGCACCGGTTCTGAACTCGGGCGCAGACGTGCTCGTGCTCAACCACTACGGCGGCAACATGGTGAACTCGCTCACGTCCGCGGTTCAGTTTGGCCTGCGCGCAGCAGAAGCCAACGGCAAGAACTTCGAGATCGTCGTGCCGCTCTACTCCCGCCTCATGGCGGCAGGCGCCGGCGAGAACGTGAAGGGCATCTTCGGTTCCACGAACTGGCACTGGTCGCTGCCCGACGAAGGCTCCCAGGCGTTCACGCGCTCCTTCGGCACGAAGTACGGCTTCCCGCCGTCGCAGGCCGCACACACCTGCTACGTGCAGACGCTTCT
>JBCBME010000233.1:0-4716 GCA_039822945.1 Pseudomonadota bacterium | reverse complement strand
CTCTACCGCAAAGCGCCGCGGCCCGTGCTCGGCCAGCATGAGCGGGCGCGTGTAGCTGATGCAATGCCCGACCCCCGATTGCTCAAAGGCCGGGGCAATAACCCAGACGTCCGAGGGTGCTGTCAGGACCGAAGCGATGGCCTCCAGCACGGCAAGACCGGGGGCGTGGATACCGTCGTCGTTCGTCAGAAGGATACGCATGGACCCGTGCTATCCCGCGCCGGAGAAAGGGGCAAGCCGCGCTCAGGCGAAGCGGATGGCGGTGCCGTAGGCGACGATCTCTGCGGTGCCATCAGCGATGGTCGCCGTCTCGAGCCGCACGCACACGATGGCATCGGCCCCAATGCCTCGCGCCTCCTCGATCATGCGGTCAATGGCCTGTTCACGCGCGCCGGCCATGAGGGAGGAATAGCCCGAGATCTCTCCTCCCACGAAGGATTTCAGGCTTGCCACGATATCGGTGCCCACATGTTTTGCGCGCACGGTGGCGCCGCGCACCAGGCCCAGCGTCTCACCGATGGTTTGGCCCGCGATTGTCTCTGTCGTGACGATAAGCATGTCAGTGATCCATCCGGTCGTAGTGGTCATCTTCGGTGCTTTGCACGCGCTCCATCACGACCCGCCAGACAACATAGCCCACGATGCCAACAGGTAGCCAGACGAGCCAGGCATAGGGGATTTGGAGCGTCGCAAGGAGGAGGCCCCCCAGCCAGAACGTCACGCCGCACGCGGCGACCACGCAAACGAGGAGGAGGACGAAGGTATCGAGCTTCATTGTCCAAAGAAAAGGGCTCGCACCGTCCGATGCAAGCCCGTCTCTCCGGTTATCACCGCGAGTGTTCTGAATTTAGCCTGCAGCCATCTGGTTGTGCTTGCGCGCCACGAATTCTTTGGCCGTCTCCACGGCCACAGCCGCGTCGCGGCAATAGGCATCCGCTCCGATGGCTTTGCCGAATTCCTCGTTGAGCGGCGCGCCACCCACGAGGACGATGTAGTCATCACGCACGCCGGTCTCGACCATCGTGTCGATCACGACCTTCATGTAAGGCATGGTGGTGGTGAGAAGCGCAGACATGCCGAGGATGTCGGGTGCCTCAGTTTCCAGCGCTTCCATGTACTTTTCGACAGGGTTGTTGATGCCAAGATCGACGACCTCAAACCCGGCGCCTTCCATCATCATGGAGACCAGGTTTTTGCCGATGTCGTGAATGTCGCCCTTCACGGTGCCGATCACCATCTTGCCCACGCGGGGCGCGCCCGTCTCAGCAAGCAGCGGCTTGAGGATGGCCATCCCGCCCTTCATCGCGTTGGCGGCGAGGAGAACTTCAGGCACGAAGAGGATCCCGTCGCGGAAGTCGTTGCCCACGATGGTCATGCCGCCCACAAGCGCCTCGGTCAGGACGCGGTAGGGCGCCCAGCCACGCTCAAGAAGGATGTCGACGCCTTCTTCGATCTCTTCTTTGAGACCATCGTAGAGGTCATCGAACATCTGCGCGACAAGCTCTTCGTCATCGAGCTCCGCCAGGATGATATCGTCTTCTTCGTCCGACATGAGCCACCCCTCTTTTTGGCGCAACGGTCAGTTTCTTTGAGTCTGTATGCTCACCATGCATGTTGCGCGCTGATACAATAGCGACAAGGCCATGACTGCGCGCGACCCATGCAAATGCAGCATATCACTATGAGATCTTTTGAGTGTTCACTTAATGTTCTATTCTTGGCGGATGGAGAGTCGCTCTGGTCAGGATAAGATTGCGCGCGCTATCGGACGTGGAGCCGCGCAAAACCCCGTTGGCCGATTTGGACACGAAGAGGTCGAGGCAGTCGATGACGGATGGGCGTTCGAGGAGGGGCCCGTCCTCAGGACAGAGCTGCGCGCCGAACGCGCGCGTAAGATCATCACGAAGAACACATCCCCTGATCTGAGCTTTGACCGCTCGATCAACCCCTATCGGGGCTGCGAACATGGCTGCATCTACTGCTTTGCACGCCCGTCGCATGCCTTTCTGGATCTGTCCCCGGGGCTCGATTTTGAAACCAAGCTGAGCGTCAAGCGCGGCGCGCCGGAGCTCTTGGCAAAGGAGCTGGCCTCGCCACGATATCAGCCCGCACCACTGGCGATCGGAACCAACACCGATCCCTACCAGCCGGTCGAACTCCGTGAAGGTGTGATGCGTCGCTGTCTCGAGGTTCTGTGCGACTTTCGGCATCCCGTTGCGATTACAACCAAAGGCGTCATGATAGAGCGCGATATCGACATCCTGCGCGAGATGGCCTGCGATGGTCTCGTTCAGGTGGGGATTTCGGTCACCACGCTCGACCCGCGGCTCGCCCGGCAGATGGAACCGCGCGTGCCAGGGCCGAAACGACGACTTGCCTCGATTAAACGACTGGCTGCGGCTGGCATCCCGGTCCGTGTCTGCGCTTCCCCGATGATCCCGGGCCTCACCGATCATGAGCTAGAAGCGATCCTGAGCGCCGGGGCGGAGGCGGGTGCCAAGGCGGGAAGCTGGGTCATTTTGCGGCTGCCCTACGAGGTCGCCGGGCTCTTTCGCGATTGGCTCAACCGGGAAGTGCCGGGGCAAGCCGCCAAGGTCATGGCGCGCGTGCGTGAGGCCCATGGCGGAAAGGACTACGATGCGGCGTGGCACAAACGCATGCGCGGCGAGGGGCTCTATGCTCAGATGATCGCGCAGCGTTACCGCGTTGCGCTCAGGCGGACGGGTCTTCTCGATACCTTGCCGCCCTTACGCAGCGATCTATTTGCGGTCCCCGAGCGCCCCGGGGACCAGCTTTCGCTTTTTTGATCAGCGTCCGAGCGACCACCAGCCTTTGCGTTTGGGCTTGTCGTCGGGCTCTGCCTCTGCCTCAGCCGATGCGCTCTCAGCCGGCTCTGCAGCTTTCGTCTCGGGCGCGGCTTGCGTCTCTTCCACGGCAGGCTCGGCCATCGCGGGCTCTGGCTGTGGGTCCGGCGCAGCTTCGGGCTGAGCGTCCGTCTCTGGTTCCGCTTCCGCAGCAGGAGCGGCCTTCTTCCGCGGAGCGCGCTTGCGCTTTGGCTTCGGCTTTTCTTCTGCCTCTGGCTCCGCAATGGCGTCGCCTGTTTCAGCTTCAGCGGTGGCAACCGCGTCTGCGTCAGCCTCCGTTTGCATCGCCTCAGCATCCGCCTCGGCTGGAGCTTCCCCTTCGGCGGGGGTGGCATCCTCTGCCTTGGGTTTGCGCGAGCGAGACCGGCGCGTGCGTTTCTTCGGCTTTGCCTCTTCGGCCTCGGTTGGCGTTTCGGCTTCGTCGGGAGACACATCCTCGGGGGCTGCATCAGAGGCATCTTCTTCGGAAGCGACCTCCGCGCCCTCCTGAGGGCTCGCCTGTTGCTCCTCTGTCTGGGCTCCTCCGCCGCTGCCCCGACGGCGCCGACGGCGACGGCGCTTCTTCTTCGGCTGCTCGTCACCCTCCGGCTTCGGGGCTTCGGCCTCCTGATCCTGTTCGTCCTCGTCCCAATCTTCCATGAGCGAGGCATCGCCCGTCACGACCGGTGCCTCAGAGACGACCCGGGTCGCGGTTTTGAACTTTTCGATCGTGTAGTCGGGGCTGATCATGTGGGGATCGGCCTCGATACGCACGCTCATGCCGTGGCGTGCCTCGATCTGCGCGACGTATTCCCGTTTCTGGTTGATCAGGAAGTTCGCGATATTGACTGGCGCGGTCACCAGCACCTCGCGGGTGCGGCGGCGCGTGCCTTCCTCGTCCAGCGAGCGCAGGATCGTCAGGCCCATGCTGTCGTCGGAGCGGATGAGGCCGGTGCCGTGGCAGTGCGGGCAGGGCTGTGTGGAGGCCTCGAGCATGCCCGGGCGCAGGCGTTGGCGGCTCATTTCCATGAGGCCAAAGCCCGAGATCCGGCCCACCTGGATGCGCGCGCGGTCGGTCTTGAGCTTCTCCTTCATCATCTTTTCGACCTTCGCGTTGTTGCGGCGGTCTTCCATGTCGATGAAGTCGATGACGATGAGGCCTGCGAGGTCACGCAACCTGAGCTGGCGCGCCACTTCTTCGGCGGCCTCGAGATTGGTTTTGACGGCGGTGTCCTCGATCGAACCCTCTTTGGTGGCTTTGCCCGAGTTCACGTCGATGGCGACCAGCGCCTCCGTGATCCCGATGACGATGTATCCACCGGACCTCAGCTGCACGGTCGGATTGAACATCCCATCGAGGTACCCTTCGACCTGGTGGCGCGCGAAGAGAGGCAGACCGTCGTGGTAGTGTTTCACGTTCTTGGCGTGGGACGGCATGATCATCTTCATGAAGTCCTTGGCGGTGCGGTAGCCCGCGTCGCCTTCCACGATGACCTCGTCGATCTCCTTGCCATAGAGATCGCGGATCGAACGTTTGATGAGGTCACCCTCTTCGTAGATCTTGGCGGGCGCGGTCGATTGCAGCGTCAGCTCGCGGATCTGTTCCCACATGCGCTGGAGGTATTCGTAGTCACGCTTGATCTCTGTTTTCGTGCGTTTGGCGCCCGCGGTGCGCACGATGAGGCCCGCGCCCTCGGGCACGGTGATCGACCCGGCAATCTCCTTGAGCTTCTTGCGGTCGGCGGCGTTGGTGATCTTGCGGGAGATACCGCCACCACGGGCGGTGTTGGGCATCAGCACGCAGTAACGGCCTGCGAGAGACAGATACGTCGTCAGGGCGGCACCCTTGTTGCCGCGCTCTTCCTTCACGACC
>JBCBME010000232.1:0-4734 GCA_039822945.1 Pseudomonadota bacterium | reverse complement strand
AGAGGATGTAGGGAAAGGCGATGCGCGCGATGCGGCAACGGGGCTTGGCCTCGTGCTCATCCTCTTCACGCTTCTTGCCATGGTGGCAATGCCCTGGCTCGTGCTGGCGATGGCGTCGGGCTTTCGCGGGGACGAGCGGTTTGACCTCGCCGTCCTGTTCGGGCGCATCGCCTTTCCCTACATCCTCTTCATCTCGCTGGCGGCACTCGCCTCGGGCGTGCTGAACGCAAACCGGCAATTCCTCGCTGCGGCAGCGGTGCCGATCCTTTTGAACGTCTTCTTTATCGCGGCGCTCCTCATCGCATCAGCGCTCGGCTGGCCGGTGGGGCTGACGCTTGCCTGGGCCGTGCCCTTCGCGGGTATCGCGCAACTTAGCGTGCTCCTCGTGGCGGTGCACCGCGCGGGCTTTAACCTGATGCCGCGCGTGCCGCGCATGACGCCCGAACTCAAGCGCCTCGCCATCATCGCGGCACCCGCCGCACTCGCAGGCGGGGTGGTGCAGGTGAACCTCCTCGTGGGACGGCAGGTGGCCAGTTATTTCGAGGGTGCGGCTGCGTGGCTCTACTACGCTGACAGGCTCTACCAACTTCCCCTCGGTGTCGTGGGCGTGGCCATCGGCGTCGTGCTTCTCCCCGATCTCTCCCGCAGGCTTCAGGCCAGCGATGTCGCCGGCGGGCAGGCGGCGTTTTCCCGCGCCTCCGAGATCTCGCTCACTCTGACGCTCCCTGCGGCGGTGGCGCTCCTCGCAATCCCGCTCCCGCTCATCTCGGTGCTCTTTGAGCGGGGGGCCTTCACGGCAGAGGATAGCGCAGCAACGGCGCTTGCCACGGCGATCTACGGCGCGGGGCTCCCAGCCTTTGTGCTCCAGAAAGTGCTGCAGCCGCTCTACTTCGCTCGCCATGACACCAAGAGCCCGTTTCGCTACGCGCTCGTGGCGATGGTGCTCAATGCCGCCATCGCCATAGGCCTCGCACCGCTCATTGGCTTCACGGCCTCCGCCTTTGGCGCGACGCTCGCGGGCTGGGGGATGACATGGCTCCTCTGGCGCGGCTCGCGCGGGATGGGCGCAGCGGCCGAGCTTGATGCGCGCTTCTGGGAGCGGCTGCCGCGCATCGTAGCGGCGAGCCTCGTCATGGGGGCGATGCTTTGGGGGGCAGCCTGGCTCCTTGGGACGTGGCTGACGACTGACACCGTGCGCTATGCTGCGCTCGCGCTCCTCATCGCCCTGGGAATGGCGGCCTACGCCGTGGTGGGGCAGCTCATCGGCGCATTTTCCCTCAGCGAGCTGCGCCAGCAGCTCCGGCGCTCAGCGGCGGCGGATCCAGCGTAGCAGGCCCCCCGGCCCCATCGCGGCAGCCACAAGAAAGCCAAACGCCGCCCCGGCCAGATCCGCCAGCCAGTGCGGTGGCCCCGGAAACAGCACGCCGAACACCAGCTGAAGCGCCGCCAACACGCCCACGAGGCGAAAGGCATTCAGGCGGTTCTCATCCGCCTGATCGAGCAAGAGAAAGAGAATGTAAGTGTATCCCCCCAAGAGCCCGTAGGCCCCGGGAAAGGAGCCCACGAGCACCGTCTCATTGGGAAAGATGCTGCCATAAAGCGCCGCCGCCCCGATCGAGCTCACCAGAAAGATCACGAGCGCCCGCGGGCCGCCGATCACCTCCCCCACGAATTTCCCGAATGCCAGGATAAAGACGCAGGCAAAAATCGCCTGGATGAACCCGTAATTGAGAAAGGCGTAGGTCAGTAGGCGCTGGACACCGTCCACGCTCCATTGCCCCGTCTCCCCCATGAAGGCCCAAAGCCGCGGCGGAAAGCCGTAGTCGATAAAGGCCGCGAGCCGCCATCCAATCGCGGTATCGCCACCGATGAGACCGCGGCCACCCGCCCAGAACACGATCTCGATCCCCAGAATGATCGCCACCAGCGCGAGGATCGCGGGCGGGATGGGGTTGAACGGCGACGGGTCGTCATACTGGGACATCGGCATTCCTTGACGGGCTTTGCTGCCCGCCTTAAGCGAAGCGCCGCGCATCCACCAGCGAGAGTGTCCCATGGCCGACTTCACCAAACGCATCCTCAGCGGCGTTCAGCCCTCAGGCGGCCTGACCCTTGGCAACTATCTCGGGATGATCCGGCCCTCGGTCGCGCTGCAGAACTCCGGCGATTTCGAAACGCTCTACTGCATGGTCGACCTCCACGCGATCACCGTCTGGCAGGACCCGGCCAAGCTGAGCCACCAAACGCGGGAGCTGGCCGCGGGCTTCATCGCCTCGGGCATGGATCCGTCGAAATCGACCCTCTTCAATCAAAGCCAGGTGGCCGAGCATGCGCAGCTCGCCTGGGTCTTTAACTGCGTGCCCGCATGGGCTGGATGCAGCGAATGACCCAGTTCAAGGACAAGGCGGGCAAGAACACGCAAAACGTCTCGCTCGGGCTCTTTGCCTACCCGGCGCTGATGGCGGCTGACATCCTGATTTACCACGCCACGCACGTGCCCGTGGGCGATGACCAGAAGCAGCATCTGGAGCTCACGCGCGACATCGCGATCAAGTTCAACAACGATTACGGCGTCGATTTCTTCCCCGTCACCGAGCCCATCATCGGCGCCACCGAGGCGCGGATCATGTCGCTCCGGGACGGCACGAAGAAGATGTCAAAGTCCGACCCCTCGGACATGAGCCGCATCAACCTCACCGACACTGCCGACGAGATCGCCAAGAAGTTTCGCAAGGCCAAGACCGATCCCGAGCCGCTTCCCGAAACCTATGCCGGGCTCGAGGGGCGGCCCGAGGCCAAAAACCTCGTGAACATCTTCGCAGCGCTGTCCGGCAAATCAGGGGATGAGGTGATCGCCGAGTATGGCGGGCAGCAATTCGGCAGCTTCAAACCCGCGCTGGCCGACCTCGCGGTGGAGACGATGGGCCCCATCGGATCAGAGATGACACGCCTGATGGAAGACACCGCAGAGATCGACAAGGTCCTCGCGCAGGGGGCCGAGCACGCAAGGTCGATCGCGGCGCCGATCCTCGCCCAGACCTACGAGATCCTCGGGATGGTGCGTTAAAGCACCAATTCCCGCCGTTCTGCGGAATTGAGTGCGCGAGCTTCGGTGCCTACCTCTGGCGCGAAAGCGAGGTGCATCATGTCCTACACCGCAGCAGCCGGCACGCGCGTCGGCCATATCCATCTGAAGGTCTCCGACCTCGAGCGCTCGATCGCATTCTACCGCGACGTGCTGGGCTTTGAGCTGCAGCAGCGCTATGGGCCCTCCGCCGCGTTCCTGTCTGCGGGCGGGTATCACCACCATATCGGGCTCAACACCTGGCAGAGCCGGGGTGGGTCTCCCGCACCAAAGGGGCATCCGGGCCTTTTCCACGTGGCGTTCGTCTATCCGACGCGAGCCGATCTCGGGCGCGCGCTCGCGCAGGTGCTGGAGGCAGGCATCCCGCTCACCGGCGCGGCGGATCACGGCGCAAGCCAGGCCATCTACTTCGATGATCCCGACGGCAACGGGATCGAGATCTATTGGGACCGTCCAGAGGACGCCTGGCCGCGCGAGGCCGATGGCACGCTGGCGTTGACCAACAGCGCCCTCGATCTCGACGCGCTTCTGGCCGAGGCGCGCGAGGCGGCCCCCCAACCCTGAAGAGACGTCACGAATCTGAAACAGTCCCGGGCTAGGCGTGCATCACGGCAATTACTGCCCACTGCGGGTAACAGTCCCTCGCCGACGCGCCTGTCCCGAAACGCGTCTTGGATACCTGCACGTTTAGCGTCTCGCGTATTTTCATTAAGACGCGCCTCCGTCAGGCCCCACCTGCCGGAGGCGCTTTTTCTTGCGCCCGACCTGCACCAAAGTCAGAGTGTCCCCGGATTGGGAGAAAAATCATGCGCAAGTTTCTCGTGGTGCTCGACGACAGTCGTGAATGCCTCAACGCGATGCGCTTTGCGGCGATGCGCGCCTCCAACACCGGCGGCGGCGTGGAGGTGCTGGCGATCATTCCGCCTGACGAGTTCAATCACTGGATCGGCGTGGGCAACATCATGCGCGAAGAAGCCCGGGAGCGGATCGAGGTGCATTTCGAGGTCTTCGCAAAGTGGATGCGCGACAAGCAGGGCGTGGACCCCGAGCTCGTCATCCGCGAGGGAGAGGCCGTGCCCGAAATCATGGCCCAAGTGCGCGAGGATCCAGAGATCGGCGTCCTCGTGCTGGGGGCTGGCACGGATTCAGGCGGCCCCGGCCCCCTCGTGACGCAGCTCTCCAAGAGCTCGGGCTCGCTGCCCATTCCCATCACGATCGTGCCGGGCGACATGTCAAAAGAGCGTCTTCAAGCCGTGACATAGCTTTGGCCGCCCGGCCAAACGGGCGGCTCCGCAGTTCAACGTCATTTGGATAGCCTGCGCGCATGTCCAGCACATCCTCCACAAACGCTGCCCGGCTCACAGGGCCCCTCAAGCTCGCGCTCTTTAGCGGCCTCATGCTCTTTGCGATGGGCCAGAGCGTCCTTTTCGCCATCTTCGGACCGGTCGCGCGTGAAATCGGGCTTGCCGATTGGCAGGCGGGCGCCGTGATCTCGCTCTCCGCACTTGTTGTGACGATCTGTTCGCCCCTCTGGGGCCGGTATTCGGACCGCGTGGGGCGCCGGGGGCCCTTTCTCGTCGGGATCGCGGGCTTTGGGGTAATGACGCTCGTCTTCACGGGTCTTCTTGCGAGCCTTCCGGGCTTGGCGC
>JBCBME010000231.1:0-4746 GCA_039822945.1 Pseudomonadota bacterium | reverse complement strand
TCAGGACGAGGTCTGTGGGCTCGGTAATCGGCGGATAGCCCACACCCTCTGGCGTGTAGGGATCCATGACGATGCGCGGTCCGTTCTCCGGCGCAAGCCCGAAGGCCGCATGTCCGTACCAGGTCACCTGCATTCAGTTGTTGCCCACCACGTGGGGCGAGGATGTCGCGGTGATGTCGTCGTTTGACGGGCGCGGATGGGTGTCCCACGCCCCGGCCCCACCGCGGCAGAGGATCGCCTCGACGCCCTGCGCCCAGGCGGCATCCGTGATCTCCACCGAGGGCGGACAATAGCGCAGCGTAAAGCCGCAGCGCCGCCGGTCAGAGGTATTTGCCAAGGAGCCATGCACGAGCATGTCGGCGTGGAGCGATATCTGCCCAGCCTTGAGCGCGTTCGTGAAGGGTGCCCCCATCGCCTCCGCCCCTGCCGTCTCCTGATGAAAGACAGCCTTGCCGCCATCCGTTGCCCGGACGCGAAACGCGCCCTTGTCATGAGTGCCTGGGATGAAGCGCATAGCGGAATTGTCGGCGTTCGCGTCGTCGATTGCGAGCCAAACAGTTACCGTACGGGCCGGTGACAGCTTCCAAAAGCTTGCATCCTGGTGCCAGGGCACTGCCTTGGGATCATGGGGTTTTTTCGACAGGATCGCGCTGGCCCAGCACAGGATGTCGGGGCCGATGATGTCTTCGACGTAATCGAGGATCCGGGGATCGGTTGCAATATCGTAGAGGCCAGAGAGCCGCGCCTGATAGCAGTTGATCCCGTAGGCCCCCGCCTCACCCGCATCCCGCATGAGCCCGTCAATGTAGCCGCGGATCTCCGCCATCTCGGTGGCCGAAAAGATGTCGAACGGCTGCACGAACCCTTGGGTGTTGTAGGCATCAATCTGGCCCTGCGTCAGGCGCTTGGGCGTCAGCGTTTCCACCGGCGCAAAGGATAGATCCTGCGCGGGCAGCGTAGCGGTAACCATGAGTCGGTGTCCTCCCTCGAGCGTTAAGATACTGCCCAATTTTTGCGCATCGCAGCGCCGCGCCTTGATGTATAATTGTACTCACTTGATATTTTTGCCCAAGAACAGCCCGTGAATTACCTAATATTGCCCCATGGAAACTGAGACATACCGCCTGGAGGCCTATCTGCGGGACGGCGAAACCTTCCACTATGCGCGCAAGCTGCTCTCGAAGCGCTTTCCGCCGTTGGCGCACGATCACGACTTCTATGAGATCTTCATGATCATCCGCGGCCGCACGCAGCACTGGATCAATGGGGTCACGCAAACGCTGGAACAGGGGCAGCTCATGTTCATGCGTCCCGGCGATGCCCATGCCTTTCGCGCGGCGCGCGAAGGTTGTGAGATCATCAACGTCATGTACCGAAGCGATACTGCGACCCACCTGCTGGAGCGCTACGCAGATACGCTCTCAGGTCGCTTCTTTGGCTCCCATGCCCCCCTGCCCGAGCTGCACACCCTGGGCCCGCGTCAATTCGAGAGGGCGCTTGCGGTGGCAGCCCAACTTCAAACGTCCGACCGGGCACTCGCGCGGATCGAAGAATTTCTTCTGACGCTCTGCAACCGCGTGGCCGTGCCGACGCCCCACATCGTCACAGCCGGCCCCGCATGGTTTTCGGCGGCCTGTTCTGCGGCCCAAAACATCGAAGTCTTCCGCCAAGGGGCGCCCGGGTTTATCGCGGCTGCCGGCCGCAGCCACGAGCATGTCTGCCGCACCTGCCGTGACGTGCTCGGCCTTACGCCCACGGACTACATCAACCGCATTCGCATCGACCATGCCGCGCGGCTTCTCCGCACAGAGGACACCTCCATTGAGACGATCGCGAGCCTCTGTGGTTTTGAAAACACCAGTTACTTTTACCGCCTGTTCTCTCGCACCTTTGGCGAAACCCCGAAGAAGTACCGGGCCGCACACAAGCGTGATCCCTTTGCGGCAGCGGATTAGGCCGTATCCTCCCGACACAAGAGCCACGAGCCGAGCACAGCTTGGTCGACGCCGATACCTGATAAAAAAAGTCAAGTTGACACATCTGACTTTTTCACTCAGGTTTATTCCAGATCCTGTTGGCGCGCCTTCGGCTGCCGACGCAACCCGGAACCGAAAGCACTGGTCTGTTGATAAATGCGCCGCATACGCCACCGCTCCGCGACACGCGGGACACCATCGAGGACGGTTGGACTGTTCTTTTGGACGTCATCACGGTGTTTAAAGGCTTAAACGCCGAATTGGATTTCATTGATGCTATGATCGAGGAAGAGGAGTTTGCAGGCCTATGGTGGTGGTAGATTTTCCGCGCGAAGTGACAGAACGCCCCGATGACGGCGTGCCCGTCTACAACGCAGTCGAATTGACGCGCGATGGCGGCGTGGCGAGGATTGTGCTCGCAGATCAGGTCTACACGCTCCGCATCACACGCGCAGGAAAGCTCATTCTGACGAAGTAGATAGCGCGATTGGGGCGCGGAAACGCCCCGTCGCCAGGATGTCGCAAGAGCCTTTCTGTTCACTTGTTTTGCGCCTACATGCGGATTGTGCCGTTATAACATGCCTGAGCTGCCGCCGCCGATGTCCAAGAAGATCCCCTCTCCCTGCGTGAGCGTTTGCAAGTACAAACGCCAAGGCCACTGCATCGCGTGCTCGATGACGAAGCCTCAAAAGAAGATCTTCAAGAAACTCAAGAAAAACGCGGAGCGGGAAGCCTTTATCGAGCTTCTCGAGTACCAGCAGGCGCAACTTGGCGGCTATGACGCCTGGCCCATCCTCTACGCGAAGCGGTATCGCAAAAGGCCGAAGCCAGAAAAACCCCGCAAGGCCGCCTGAGCATCCGGCAAAGCCGCCCTTTGCTTTGCGCTCCCAGCGCCTGCAATCAAAAATTGAAGATGCGCATCACGGCCAGAACGATCCCCGGGATGCCTGCTGCAAAAATCGCCGCGTGGAGATAAGACGAATAGCTTCGCGCGCCCGCCAACACCCCCGAGGCGATCCAGACCGCGATGAGGGCCTGCGAGAGCAATGAGCCGTTAAAGCGGCCCGTCAGCAAAAGCTCCACCATGGAAAACTCGCGAGAAAACGGAACCCACAAAAGCGTGCCCGAGATGAGAAAAGCCATCGGCAGCGTGACGCTGGTCCGGGTCCTTTTGCGCTCTTCCTCGCTCGAAAGTCCCTCGATGTCAGAGGCGTGGGCGGCGATGTCTTGAGTGATTTGCGAGATGCTGCCCTCGAGCGCTGTGCGCGGACCGTGGAGCATTGTCCCGTGCTCTTTCAGACGCGCGTAGTATTCCACGAGCTGTGTGGCGTGTTCGATCCTGTCTGCGTTGCGGCGTGTGTTGCGACGACTGGCGAAGATGTCCGTCCACCGCCTGAGCGCCTCTGGGCCGAAGATGAAAAGCAGCAGTGACGTTGCCACGATGATCTGTAGCGGCCCCTGCAGCGATTGCAGGATGAAGGGTAAAATGACGTCCACGGGCGAGCCTCCGCGATAAATGCACAGATCGTGCCCGCACGGAGCGTTCTGTCAAGTTTTGCGCGGCTACCGAGCGGCGCCGTCATAGGCGGCTCGGGCGGCTTTGACGTCCGGCATGATGTCATTTGACCACTTCACGAGCGGCAAGAGCGCAGCAACGAGCGCATGTCCCTGCGCGGTTAGCTCATAGGTCACAGCGATGGGCGGGCCAGGGTCGACGCTGCGCGTGAGATAGCCATCACGCTGAAGCGCCCGGAGGTTTTCCGTGAGAACGCGTTGCGTGATGTCGCCCACGCCCCGTTTGATCTCTGCAAAACGCAACGGCCCGTCTCGCAGGCCCAGCACGATGATCATGCGCCATTTGCCCGTCACGTTCGACAGCACAGATCTGATCGGGCAGTTCGAGGCCTCCGCCTCGGAAGCGACGCCAACATCCAGCATGGCTTGGTTCCTTTTTTGCACCAACATCAGATAGCGCACCGATTAGCAGCCCGGCAAGCCTTGCCGAGGATGCTTGGTTCCCTCGTGGATACCTGTGGTCAAAATAGTGCGTAATTGCAACTAAGTGCGTTTTTAATACTTAGTGCGATCACACACCGACTCACCAAGGATATGACCATGACACCGAAAGAAATTGTCCTCTCCCTCTTCGCCGCACTCTTCGTGGACCACGACGCCGACGCCGCCCGCCCGCTCATGGATCCCGGCTACATCCAGCACAATCCATCGATCCCTACGGGCGCGGAGGCCGTCCTCGCCTTCATCCCCGCGATCGAAGCCTCGGGCATGAAAGCCACCACCCACCGCGTCATCGTGGAGGGCGATCTCGTGGTGCTCCATAACACCTTCTCCAATGCCGATGCATTTGGCGCGCCGGAGCTTGCAGCCTTTGACATCTTTCGCGTCGAAGACGGCAAGGTGGTGGAGCACTGGGACAATCTACAGCCTGTTCCGGAAGTCACCGTTTCTGGCCGCACGATGGTGGATGGCCCGACGGAGGTGACAGATCTCGACAAGACCGAAGAGAACAAGGCCCTCGTCCTCGGTTTTGTGCGGGATGTGCTCGGTGGGGCGGCGCCCGAGAACGCACCGATGTACCTCGATCCCGAGGTTTACATGCAGCACAATCCGCAGATCGCAGACGGGCTCACAGGCCTTATTGAAGCCACGCAAACCTGGGCTGAGCAGGGCAACGTGATCACAAAATTCGAGCCCCAGATCGTCGTGGCCGAAGGAAACTTCGTCTTTGTGGCCTCAGATGCCACCGTCAGTG
>JBCBME010000230.1:0-4746 GCA_039822945.1 Pseudomonadota bacterium | reverse complement strand
CTCGGCCTTTGGCTACGCGATCGGTATCAGCGCAGAGACGATTGCCAATGCCGACGCCGTCATCATGATCGCGTTCGGGCTTGTTCTGCTCGTGCCACGCTTTTCGGAGAGCTTTGCCACCGTCACAGGAGGCTTTGCAGGCAGCGCAGATGCCCAGCTCGACGGCCTGGATCGCGGCTCGCTCAAGGGGCAGTTTCTGACGGGCGCCCTCCTTGGTGCGGTCTGGAGCCCCTGTGTGGGGCCCACGCTCGGAGGTGCGATCGCCCTCGCCTCCACCGGGGAAAACCTCGGGTGGGCCACAGCGATCATGATCAGCTTTGCCGCAGGCGTTTCCACCATCATCCTCGCGCTGGGCTACGGGGCACAGTCGGCCCTGCGCTCTCGCGCGGCCACGATGAGAAAGCTCGCCGTCTATGCCCGCCCGGCAATGGGCGTCATCCTCGTGCTGGTGGGCACGGGCATCCTCTTCAAAGTGCACCACATGATCGAAATCTGGGCGCTCGACGCGCTCCCGATCTGGCTACAAGACCTGTCTGTCCGCTTCTAAGGAGACCTCCATGAACCGCCGATCCTTCATCCTCGCTGCCGCAGCACTCCCCCTCGCGCCAGCCGCCTTCGCCAGCACGGGCTGGGTGGAATACACGCCCGGTCTGATCAAAAAGCGGCTCGCAGCCGGTGAAACCGTCTTTCTCGACATCGCCGCGGACTGGTGCACCACCTGCCGTAGCCAGGAGCGTACGATCAATGCGCTTCTGTCCGAAAACCCGGCCTACGGGGAGGCCGTAACGTTTGTGCGCCTCGACTGGGATGACCACAAAAACGCCGCGATCGTGCAGGAGCTGCGCATCCCCCGCCGTTCGACCCTCGTGGTCCTTCAGGGTGACGAAGAGCTGGGCCGCATCGTTGCGGGCACCAACCGAGGTCAGATACAGGAGCTGATGGACACGGCCCTCTCCGCTGCGACCGCCTAATCAAGCCGCTACAGCGGGCGCCTCCGGCGGAAGTATTTCAGGACAAAAGAAAGGGCGAAGCGCGCCCCGTTCTTCTGTCTGAAAATACTTCGGGGAGTTTGAGGGGCTGGCCCCTCAACCCGCGCTACCCAATGGGCCCTCGGCTCTCGTAAGGCGTACTCCCCGTCTGAGCGCGATTGAGCAGGATGTGATCAAGGAGCACGCAGGCCATCATAGCCTCGCCCACGGGGACGGCGCGAATGCCGACGCACGGGTCGTGGCGCCCTTTGGTGATGATTTCAGAAGCCTCGCCCGACTTCGTGATCGTCTGCCGGGGTGTGAGAATTGAGCTCGTCGGTTTGACCGCAAAGCGCACCGCAATGTCCTGACCCGTGGAGATACCACCGAGGATCCCGCCTGCGTGGTTTGAACTGTAAACTGGCCCGTCCGGACCCATCGTGATTTCATCTGCATTGGCATCGCCAGTGAGTGCAGCGGCAGACATTCCCTCACCGATTTCGACGCCTTTTACTGCATTGATCGACAGCATGGCCGCGCCGAGCTCCGTATCGAGCTTGCCGTAGATCGGCGCGCCGAGGCCGGGAGGCGGGTTGGTCGCCGTCACTTCGATAACCGCACCGCAGCTGTTGCCCGACTTGCGCAGCCCGTCGAGATAGGAGGCCCAGTGTTCCGCCGCCTGTGCATCAGGCGTCCAGAAGGGATTTGTATCGATGACGTCCCAATCGAAGCGCCCCCGGTCGATCCCGTATGGGCCCATCTGGACCATGTAGCCCTTCACGTCCATCTGCGGCGCGAGAACCTTTAGGGCCGCCCGCGCGAGCCCGCCTGCAGCCACCCGTGCCGCCGTTTCCCGTGCGGAAGAGCGCCCGCCGCCGCGGTAGTCGCGCACGCCATATTTCTGCCAGTAGGTGATGTCGGCGTGCCCGGGACGAAACTTCTCCGCGATGTCGCCGTAATCTTTTGAGCGCTGATCGGTATTCTCGATCATCAGCTGCACTGGTGTGCCTGTCGTCACGCCTTCGAAAACCCCAGACAGGATCTTTACCGCGTCAGGCTCTCGCCGCTGGGTGGTGTATTTGCTTTGCCCGGGCTTGCGCCGATCGAGCCATACCTGCAGCGCGTCTTCCGAGATCGGCACCCCGGGGGGGCAGCCATCCACCGTGCAGCCCAGTGCGGGCCCATGGCTTTCACCCCAGGTGGTGACGCGGAAGATATGACCGAAGGAATTCATGCTCATGGCCCGCGTTTAGCGGTGCGATCTGCCCCCCGCAAGACGCCCGCCCAGGGCCCCTTTGCCGCGCCGATGCCGATGCGTGCGCCTGCCCCCTTGCAGCCCCTGCCCGGTTGTCTATTTTCGGCTCCACCTCGGGGTGCCTGGCAACAGGCTGAGATGCATGACGCGAACCCGTAGAACCTGAACCGGATCATACCGGCGGAGGGAAGGTGCCATCAGCTCCTCACTCTTCGTCCGGCTTGAAGGACCCTTTTGGAGGATATGATGAAAAAACTTCCCCTTCTCGCAGGACTCATGCTCGGCACGGCGGCATACGCCGAAACACCTGTGCTGACAGTCTATGCTTATGACAGCTTCGTCACTGATTGGGGCCCGGGCCCCGCGGTCGAGGAAGCGTTCGAGGCCGTGTGCGCCTGTGACCTGCAGTTTGTGGGCGCGGGAGACGGGGCCGCCCTTCTGGGCCGCGTGCGCCTCGAAGGCAGCCGCACCGAGGCCGATGTCGTGCTCGGCCTCGATACCAATCTGACGGCCGCCGCCGCGGAAACCGGCCTCTTTGCGCCCCATGCCGTGACGGCAGACTACGATCTGCCGGTGGCATTCAACGACCCGCTCTTTGTGCCCTATGACTGGGGCTACTTTGCCTTCGTGGGCAATCGCGGGGCGGATGCGCCGGGCTCCTTTGAGGAGCTCGCCGCCTCTGATGCCAAGATCGTCATTCAGGATCCGCGCTCGTCGACGCCGGGCCTCGGCCTCCTCCTTTGGGTCAAGGAAGCTTATGGCGACGATGCCCCCAGCATCTGGGAGGGGCTGAGCGACAACGTCCTCACCGTCACCAAGGGCTGGTCGGAGGCCTATGGCATGTTCCTTGAGGGTGAGGCGGACATGGTGCTCAGCTACACCACCTCGCCCGCCTATCACCTGATCGCCGAAGAGGATGACAGCAAGGTCGCCGTCCCGTTCTCCGAGGGCCACTACATGCAGGTAGAAGTCGCGGGCAAGCTCGCCTCGACAGATCAGCCCGAGCTGGCCGATCAGTTCCTCAGCTTCATGGTCTCCGACGCGTTCCAGTCGATCATCCCGACAACAAACTGGATGTACCCGGCTGTGGTGCCTGCGGGCGGTTTGCCCGATGGGTTCGAGACGCTGATTGCGCCCGAAACATCGCTCCTCGTTGATGCGGCAGATGCCCCAGCTCTCCGTGAGGAGGCGCTGGCGGAGTGGCTCGCGGCGCTGTCTCAGTAAGCCTTTGGGCGGGGAGGGCGGCTGCCGCCTTCCTCGTCTGCCTGACCTTGGGCACGCTAGGCGCCGTGGCGTGGCGCGCCGAAGACGTCAGCGGCCTTGGCCCGGCGGACTGGTCTGCCGTTCGCTTCACGGTTTGGCAGGCGCTTCTTTCAGCCTTGCTGTCTGTCCTTTTCGCGATCCCCCTCGCCCGTGCCTTGGCGCGCCGGCAATTTGCGGGGAGATCGCTGGTGGTGGGCCTTTTGGGTGCGCCTTTCATCTTGCCAGTGATCGTGGCGGTGCTCGGCCTCATCGCGGTCTTCGGGCGCTCCGGCCTTCTCAACGATCTGGCCGCCGCACTGGGCCTGCCGGAGCTTGCGATTTATGGGCCCCAAGGGGTGATCCTCGCCCATGTCTTCTTCAACATGCCGCTCGCCACACGGTTTCTGCTGCAGGGGTGGCTGAGCATCCCGGCAGAGCAGTTGCGCCTTGCGGGCAGCCTGGGATTCACGCCGGGTGCGGTGGCGCGCCACCTCGAATGGCCGATGTTGCGCTCAGTCGTTCCCGGTGCGTTTCTCGCGATCTTTCTCATTTGCCTGACATCCTTTGCCGTGGCGCTTGCCGTTGGCGGCGGCCCCCGCGCCACCACGATCGAACTCCGCATTTTTGAGCTCTTCCGGTTCGATTTCGCGTTGGGGGATGCGGCCCTCCTGGGCCTCGTCCAGTTTTCCATCTGCGCGGTGGCGGCCGTGGCGGCGGGCTTCATCACAGTGCCACGGGTGGCGATGGCGGGGCTCGATGGCGTGGCCGCGCGCTGGGACGCCGCGCGCCCGAGCCTCAAGGTGCAAGACACAGCCGTCATCGTGGCCGCGGCGAGCTTTCTGCTCTTGCCGATGGGGATCGTTCTCGCGCGCGGGGTCCCCTTTCTCCTGACCCTGCCCGCCAGTGTTTGGGAGGCGGCGCTTGCGTCTCTCATCATCGCGCTCATCTCCATGGCTCTCGCCATCGCCCTGTCGCTGGCGCTCGCGATTTGGGTGGCAGAAGGCGGGCGCGGCGCGCGCATCATGGGCGACGTCATCTCCGGGCTCGCGCTCACGGCCTCGCCCCTCGTGATGGGCACGGGCCTCTTCATCCTCCTCTTTGGCTGGACCAACCCACAGGCGCTCGCCTTTCCGGTGACAGCGCTTGTGAACGCGGCGCTCACGGTGCCCTTTTCGTTGCTAGTCCTTTACGCCCTCAGTGCACGCGATCATCTGTTAAACCTGTTACGCCTTCACCACATAGGTGGTGGCGATCATGTCGTGAAGGGCGCGGTCCTCATCG
>JBCBME010000229.1:0-4747 GCA_039822945.1 Pseudomonadota bacterium | reverse complement strand
GCGCCTATTATGACGCCACCATGGGTCATAATGTGATCTCGGTGAGCCAGGAGGATGCGACGATCCTCTGGGTGACGTCTCTGACCTAGACAGGTGCCACGCCGACCGCGCGTTGGCTGGTTTCCTGAAAGATCTGGCTAGTCCGCAAAAAGGCGCGTGAGCAATGGCGTCACGATCAGTGCGGTGACCACTTGCACCGCGATAAAGGCCGGAGCGCTCATTGGCTCGATCCCGGCGAACGTGTCTGAGAAGCTGCGTGCGATGGTGACGGCCGGATTGGCGAAGCTTGTCGAGCTTGTGAAAAAGTAGGCTCCGGTGATGTAGAACGCCACAAGAGCTGGAATGGCCTCGGGCCGTGCCTTCAGACCTCCGAAAATCACGAAGAGCAGGCCCGTCGTCGCGATCGCCTCGGATGCCCAAAGGTTGGGGGTCTCCCTTGCGGTGGATGAAATCTGCAAGGGGTCCTGCGCGAAGATGATGTGCGCCGCGATTACGCCCGCAACACCGCCCGCCACCTGCACGACCACATAGGCGCATGCCGCAAACGGCGCGATCTCGCGGCGCAACGCAAAGGCCAGCGTTACGGCAGGGTTGAAGTGTGCTCCCGAAATCGGGCCAAGGCAGGTGATGATGACAAAGAGCATCGCACCTGTGGCCACAGCGTTGGCGAGAAGTGCGAGCGCGGTGTCATCGGTGAGGGTCTCAGCCATGATGCCCGACCCCACGACCGACAAAAGGAGCAGCGCCGTGCCCAGCGCCTCTGCCATGAGCTTGCGGCTCATGCGCTGCGCCTGACCGGCTGTTCGGCCGCGTATGAAGTGCTCAACGGTAGGGCCTCGGCCAGAGCTACGGTGGCAGACGTGCAAAGGCACGGGACGTGATCAGTCATGGGCGGCAGTTAGCAGATTCACACATGAGCGACATCACCGATTGAAGCGTGACGGCACTCCGCCGCCTCACTCCTCATACCACCAGACATCTGGCTCAAAACCGATCCAATCGCCGTACATCGGCAATTGTTCGGGAAACTTGAGTTCCTTGGCGTGGGCAATGCGGCCCGTGGAGAAGTGATAGATCGGGATCACGTAGCGGCCTGCCATGATGATCCGGTCGAGGGCTTTTACCGCTGCGCGGAAGTCATCCTGACTACCAGCGTTAAGAAAGGTGTCGATCATCGCCTCGGCAGCCGGCACGTTCATCCCCATTAGGTTACGCGTGCCGGGCTCGGTCACGCCCTCACTGCCCCAGTAGAGATTTTGCTCATTGCCCGGCGACAGCGACACACCGCGACGGAAGTACGCCATGTCGAAGTCGGAGTTGGTGACGCGCTCCTTGTGCGAGGCGCCATCCACCTTATCGATCACGGGTGTGATGCCCAGGCGCTCAAGGGCTGTCACATAGATGTCGATCATCTGTTCCTGTTCCGTGGCACCCACCTGGAGGAGGATGGTGAAGGTGAAGGGCTCTCCTGCGCCATCCTTCAGAGCCCCGTCCTGGATCGTCCATCCGGCTTCGGAGAGAAGCTCGGTGGCGCGTGCAATCCCTGCGCGATTGCGTTCGGAGCCGTCGGAGACAGGCAGGCTGTAGCCTTCGATCGCACCGGGAAGGAGGTCGTCCGCGAAGGGCTGAAGGAACTCGAGCACCCGTCCCTCGGCCGGAGCCGTGGACATGCCGAGGACCGAGCCACCGAACACCGACTGGATCCGCTCCTGACGTCCGCCTGTGAGTGCCTCGTTGATGAACTCGAAGTTGAACGCCTCGATCATCGCCTGACGGACCCGCCAATCCTCAAAGATGGCGTTGCGGGTGTTCATGACGAAGCCCGTCATGCCAGTGGGGCGGTCATTGGGGATCTCGGACTTCACGATGTCGCCGCGCTGCACGGCAGGAAAATCGAAGGCCGTGGCCCATTTTTCAGCGTTGAATTCGCGGAACGTCGTCATCTCGCCAGCTTTGAACGCCTCGAAGAGAACAGCTCCGTCGGCGTAGAATTCAAAACGGATCTCATCGAGGTTATTGGTGCCGCGCCGGAAGTTGAGATCGTTGCCCCAGTAGCCGGGATTGCGTTGAAGCGAGATGAAGCGGCCCGGCTCATGGTCGGCCACGACGTAGGGGGCGGTGGCGATCGGAGGCTCAAGGCCGGAATCGGTAAAGTCGCGCCCGTCCCACTGCGCCTTCTTCAAGATCGGGCGCATGCCGGTGATGAGTGCAAGCTCACGGTCTTCGACGTTGAAGGTGAAGCGGACAGATCGGGGGCCGGTCTGCTCCATGGATTCGATCTTTTCCCAGAGACCGCGGTAGCGGGCGTGGCCCTCGGTCCCGAGGATTTCGTAGGACCACATCACGTCTTCGACCGTCACGGGGCTGCCATCGGAAAAGCGTGCCTCTTCGCGCAGCGTGAACTCGACCCAGGAGCGGTCGTCTGCCGTCTCAATTGATTCGGCCAACAGTCCGTAGAGGGTGAAAGGCTCGTCCCACGAACGGCCCATCAGGCTCTCGTATGCGAGGAAGCGAAGCTGCCAATGAGCGCTGCCTTTTTGGATGTGCGGATTGAGACTATCGAAGCTTCCGCCCACACCGATGACCATCTGGCCGCCCTTGGGGGCGTCCGGGTTTGCATAGGGCAAAGACACAAAATCCGGGGGGAGGGCGGGCTCCCCATACATAGCTATGCCATGCTGGGGCGCGCTGTGGCCCTCTGCCAAAGCGAATCCTGCGGTGGTGGCGAGCATGCCCGCCGCTGCTAGAGCCCTCAAAGTTGGGAAAAATTCTGGTCGCATTTTGGAGACAATCCCTGTGATCCCTTGTTTTCTTTCCGCTGAGGTTACGGGTCGATTTCAGCGTTTTCAAACTTTTAGCTTTCCGTTCGGTGAGAGATTGCCTATACCAAGGGCACTGCTCGATAGGTTTCTTGCCTGTATGAAACCTGCCTCAATAACTTAACGTCGGCCTTGTGCCGGCGTTTTTTTTGTGCCGCGGCTCTCACTATTCTTCGTTGATCTTTTGCGTCGAAAGCGATGCGTACGCATGATCTTTACGCATCCCTAAAATCAGAGCAGTTTGCAGGCGCAGCATTTCGCTGCCAGAGGGAGGTCTTATGTCGCTTGCAGGAAAAACCGCCGTCATCACGGGCTCAAACTCGGGGATTGGCCTCGGCATGGCGTGGCGCTTGGCGCAGGAAGGGATGGACGTCGTTCTGAACTCCTACACCGACTCGGAAGAAGATCATGCGCTCGCAGCGGAGATCGCCGAAGAGACAGGGGCCAACGCGCGCTACATCCAAGCAGATTTGTCCGACGGGAGCGCTGCCCGCGCGCTCATCGAAAAGACCGGGCGCGTCGATGTCCTGATCAACAATGCCGGGATCCAGCACGTCGCCCCGATTGACGAATTCCCGACGGCAAAGTGGGACGCGATCATCGCGATCATGCTGAGCTCGGCGTTCCATACAACGGCGGCGGCGCTGCCCATGATGCGGGAAAACGGCTGGGGCCGCGTGATCAATGTCGCCTCCGCCCACGGGCTGACAGCCTCGCCATACAAAAGCGCCTACGTCGCGGCCAAGCACGGGGTTGTGGGCATGACCAAGGTCGTGGCCCTCGAGACCGCGCAAGAGCCGATCACGGCGAATGCGATCTGCCCGGGCTACGTCATGACCCCGCTCGTCGAAAGCCAGATCCCCGACACCATGAAAAAGTACGACATGGACCGGGAAACAGTGATCAAACAGGTGATGCTGGAGCGGCAGCCCTCCAAGGAATTCGCCACAACAGATCAACTCGGCGGCGTGGCCGCGTTCCTCTGCTCGGACGATGCCGCCCAGATCACTGGCACCACGATTAGTGTCGATGGCGGCTGGACGGCGCTGTGACCAAGCCCGTCAATCTCGCGCTTCAAGGTGGAGGGGCGCATGGCTCCTTCACCTGGGGCGTTCTCGACAGGCTGCTGGAGGAACCTGATTTCGAGATTGCCAGCATCTCCGGCACGTCCGCCGGTGCCCTGAACGGCGCCGCGCTGAAATCAGGGCTCGTAAAGGGAGGGCGGGAGGCGGCCCGCGAAAACCTTGACTGGCTTTGGGAGCAGGTGGGGGCGGCGGACGAAAGCTTTCTGTCGCCGTGGTTTGATGCCGTGCCTGCCGGTGCCATCTCGAAAAGCATCGAATATTCTTTGCCGTACATGGCGACCGATCTCGTCAATCGCATGGTCTCCCCCTATTCCTACGGTCCTTTCTACCAAAACCCCCTTCAGCGGATCGTGGAGCGGTTTTCTTACGAGGCCGTCTGCGCCGATGCAGGCCCGGAACTTTTCATCTGCGCCACCAACGTGCGCACCGGCAAAATCCGTGTCTTCGAGGGCGCCGATATCAGCACGGAGGCGATTATGGCCTCTGCCTGCTTGCCAACGCTCTTTCAGGCCGTCGAAATTGACGATCCGAAGACCGGACGGAAAGAGGCGTATTGGGATGGTGGCTATACCGGCAACCCGGCGCTTTTCCCCCTTTATGAGCCGCGCTTTCCGGATGATGTCGTCATCGTCAATATCAACCCGCTTGTGCGCGAGGATGTCCCGAACACCCCACAGGAGATCCAGAACCGCATCAACGAGATCAGCTTTAACACTTCACTCCTGAGGGAGTTGCGATCATGTGGACCCGCACGTCTTTCATCGTCCCCGCGGGCATCTGCCCCTCGCGCAGGAGCTTTTTGACGAACGCCACGGCCCGCAACTCCCTCAGGAGTGAAGTGTT
>JBCBME010000228.1:0-4759 GCA_039822945.1 Pseudomonadota bacterium | reverse complement strand
CACGCGCGTCACGTTTGAGGCCCCTGCGGAGCTTGCCAAATTCATCGCCCCCAAGGGCTCCATCGCGCTGAATGGCACGTCACTCACCGTGAACGAGGTCGAGGGCGCCACGTTCGGCGTCAACATGATCCCCCACACCAAGGCTGTCACCAACTGGGGCGACATGGCAGAGGGCCAAAAGATCAATCTCGAGATCGACACGCTCGCCCGCTACGTCGCGCGCCTGGCGGAGGCATCATGAGCGAGGGCAGCACGCCCGGCCTCGGGCACAATCGCGGCCCCTCGATGGAGGCGGGCTTCACCTACCGCAAGTATCAGTGGACGAAGGCTCGCCAGGCGCTCGTGCCCACGCTGCCGCTCTTCGTGCTGAAGATGCGCGTGAAGCGCGCCAAAGAGCTGGGCCTCGATTACACGACCTATGCCGGTGTCCGCGCGTCCACGGGCCGCGACGTGATCGGCTTTCTCTTTTCCTCGAATGCGCTGCGCCTTGTGCGCGCGGAGCTGTCCGAGGAGCGGGCAAAGGCGGTCCGCGCCATCAAGGATGCGGGCAAGATCGCGCTTGTGCACGCGCCTCTCACACCCGACGCCGTGGCCGCCGCCAACCCGGAGCTTGCGCCCGTGGCCGCCGCGCCCCGATTTACCGACACCTTCCCCGAGGCACGCGACAAGCTGCGCCGCGTCATGCGGGACGCGCACTTGCCTGCGGACGGCGTCCTCGTCATAGGCTCCACCACGCTTGAGCGCGACTGGTGCGCCACCGCGCGCGCCGCGGGATACCTGCCCGCCGAGCGCTATTTCGGAGATGCAAGATGAGCACGGAAAGCACGCTTTACGAAAACCCCGGCCCTGTGGAGCAGGAATGGGGCGACGCGATCTCCGCCATTGAGGAGATCATCGATGACGCGCGCAATGGGCGGATGTTCATCCTTGTCGACCATGAAGACCGTGAGAATGAGGGGGATCTGGTGATCCCCGCGCAGATGGCGACGCCCGATGCGATCAACTTCATGGCTACCCATGGGCGCGGGCTGATTTGCCTCTCTCTACCGGGCGAGCGGATCGATGCGCTGGGTTTGCCTCTGATGTCGTCGCAGAACTCGTCGCGCCATGAGACGGCATTCACGACCTCCATCGAGGCGCGGGAGGGGGTCACCACCGGCATCAGCGCCGCAGACCGCGCGCGCACCGTCGCTGTAGCGATCGACCATACGAAGGGCGCCGCTGACATTGCCACGCCCGGCCATGTCTTCCCGCTGCGCGCGCGCGATGGCGGCGTGCTGGTGCGGGCAGGCCATACGGAGGCCGCCGTCGATATCTCCCGCCTTGCGGGTCTCAACCCCTCGGGCGTGATCTGCGAGATCATGAAGGAAGACGGGGAGATGGCGCGCCTGCCGGATCTCATCGCCTTCGCGCAGCTTCACGGGCTCAAGATCGGCACGATCAGCGACCTGATCGCCTACCGCCGCCGCCACGACAACCTCGTCCGTGTCCGCACGAAGGAGACGATCCAGTCCGAGTTTGGCGGGGAATGGCAGCTCCGAATCTATACCGATGAGACCCAAGGCGCCGAGCATATAGCGCTCATCAAGGGCGACATCGAGGATGGGCAGCCGGTGCTGGTGCGGATGCACTCCCTCGATCCCATGCTTGATCTCATCGGGACAGGGCCCAAGGGCCGCGCGGCGGAATTCTCCGACGCCATGCGCATGATCGCCGAGGAAGGCCGCGGCGTCGTCGTGCTGCTCCGCGATCTGCACATGAAGCTCGCCGCGGGGGAGGAGGTCTCCCCCCAGACGCTACGCCAATACGGGCTCGGCGCGCAGATCCTGAGCTCCCTCGGGGTCAATGACATCATCCTCGCCACGAACTCCCCCACGCCTAAGGTGGTGGGGCTCGACGCCTACGGGCTGCAGATCGTGGGCACACGCAAAATCTCGGAGCTGGGCTGATGGCCGGACATTCTGACAACGACATGGGGCTGCCGAGCTTTGACGCGCCGGTGAAGGCGCTCATCGCTATCGCGCCCTACTACACGAAGATCGCTGAGCAGCAGCTCGCTGCCGTGCGGGGCATCTTTGACGAGGTGGGCGCGGAGCACGAGACGGTGGAGGTGCCGGGCTCGCTCGAGCTGCCCACCGCCATCGCCATGGGCCACCGGATGTCGAAATTCGACTGCTCGGTCGCGCTCGGCTGCGTCATCCGTGGGCGCACCTCGCATTACGACGTGGTGGTGGAGCAATCCGCCAATGGCATCATGCTCCTCGGGCTGCAGGGGCTTTGCATCGGCAACGGGATCATCACGGTCGAGAACATGGAGCAGGCGGAGGAGCGGGCCGATGTCGCGCGCCTCAACACTGCCGGTGCGGCCGCCGAAGCCGCGCTGCACCTCCTCGCGCTGCAACGCCGCTGGGGCGCGCCCAAGGGCGGCATCGGCTTTAAACCCTCGGACGCCGTGAAGATCGCATGACCCTCTCTGGCAACCAGAAACGCAAGATGAAGAGCGCCGCCCGGCTTTATGCCGTGCAGGCGCTGTTCCAGATGGAGGCGTCCGGCCAGTCGGCGGATGCCATCGAGCGCGAATTCGAGGATCACCGCTTTGGCGCGGTTTATGAAGAGGGCGAGATGCAGGAGGGCGATGTCGATCTCTTCCGCGCCCTCGTGGATCGCGCCGTCAACGAGCAGGCAAAGATCGACCAGATGACCGACCGTGCGCTCGTGGCCAAGTGGCCCATCGCGCGCATTGACCCCACCCTCCGCGCGCTCTTCCGCGCTGCGGGGGCTGAGATGGTGGAGGGCGATACGCCGCCCCGCATCGTCATCGTCGAGTTCATGGAGGTCGCCACGGCCTTCTTCCCCGAGGGCAAGGAGGCGAAGTTCGTCAACGCTGTCCTCGATCATATGGCCCGTCAGGCCCGGCCCGAGGCCTTTGCATGAAGGGCCTCGACTGGGTACACGGCGACCCGGTCGAGCTGCGCGCCGCCTATCTGAAAGAACGTGAGGCCCTCGATGAGACCGCGCCGCCCGATGTGACCATCGTGGTGGAGGCGCGGGCGGGGCTCGACGGGCTGCGCTTCACACCGGTCGCGGCCAAGGAGGCCCCGATCCTCTACTTTCACGGTGGCAGCTGGATGCTGGGCGGGCCGGAGACGCACCGCGCGCTCTGTGCGTGGCTGGCAAAGCTGAGCGGGCGCCGCGTGATTTCTGTCCGCTATCCTTTGGCGCCGGAGCACCGCTACCCCGCGCAACGTGATGCGGCCCGCGCGGCGCTCGCCGCGACCCTCGCGGAGGAGGGCGGGCCGATCTTTGTCGCCGGTGACAGTGCCGGGGGGGCGATGGCGCTCTGGGCGGCTGAGGCGGAGGCTAAGCACGTGCTCGGGGTGGCGACGTTCTATCCCGCGTTTGGCGTCGTCTCCTCACCCTCGATCGATCGGTTTGGCCCGGGCAACGAGGCGCTTAATGCCGGGGCAATCGCGGCCATGTACACACGCCTCGGTGCCGCGCCAGAGCAGGTCCAGCAGGATGTGCCCCCGCATGGCGCCCCGGTTCTGGTGCTGGCGGCGTCTGACGATCCGCTCTTCGATGACAGTACGGCGATCTTTGAGCGTCTCGAGGATCGCGAAGTGACGCTCTGGGTGGCCAAGGGGCAGGAGCACGCCTTTTTGCACCACGGCGGCGCGAGCGCGGATGTGCGCGACTGGCTCACACGGGTGGGCGGCTGGATGGACGCGCGGAGCTAGGCCCGCGCCCTCACGACAGGCACGCGGCCTCGATCAGAGCCACCGATCCCGCGCCGAAGACAGCCGTTTCCCCGTTGATGCGCAGCTCTGCCCCGCTCATTTCGCTGTCAGAGACGCGGATCTGGCCAAGCTCGGAGGCGGTGCCCGTGTCGTCGACGTCCACCGTGAAGGCCAAGCGCGCCCCGGGGGCGAGGCCCGTCAGGTTGAGCCGCACGGCCTGATCCCCGTCTGCGGGGATGATGGCATCGGCGAGCACCTCGGCCCCGGCCACCACCTCAAAGGGCTGGAACACCTCAACGCCCGCGCCCGCGCTTGTCGTATCAAAAATGAGGCCCGCCGGTGCGGGGGCGAGATCGATGGTGACATCAAGCGGCCCCTCTGCACAGGCGCCCGTGTTCTCGAGGACAAACCTGTCCTTTGGGGCACCCTCGATGAAGCGGGCGGTGATGTCGGCTGAAACCGGAGTTGCCAGCAGAGCGACCATAACAGCGGCGAAGAGGGACAGGTCTCGCCGCGATGCCCGCATCCGCGAGTGGAGTGGGGGATCATTGGGGTTGGGCATAGCTCTCTCCGCTGGCAACATGACGTTGAACGAGCTAGCGCGCCGGTTCCGTCGCACAAATTTCGCGAAAAGAGGAAAAAGTGGCGGGCCCGCAGTCGCAGCCGTGCGGCGCGCAAAATTCCCGAGGACCTGTATATACAGGTGGGCGCCAGGTAACAGGACCAGGATCCTGACAGAGCCAGCTCCCTCGGAGTTGCTTAAGGCCACCGGAATTTAGCCGTCACGAGAAGGGCAGAACCCGCCGACCCGTCACATAGACCCGACCCTTCGTGCGGACAAGGCGCAGCGCTGAAATGGGCATAGACGGCGCGCACGCAGCGTGTCACACCTGTCGGGCAAGCGGTATCTGGATAATGCATTCACTCGGCGCATTGACTGCGCGCTTAGGACGAGGGCAGCCCCCATGACACATCCAATCGCGGCCCATCTTGACGATGTTGGTGCGCTCGCACCCGCAGGC
>JBCBME010000227.1:0-4761 GCA_039822945.1 Pseudomonadota bacterium | reverse complement strand
GTGTCCGCCGATACGGTGGACACTCCCGGGGTCTGCAGGCCGTGCGCGTCCTTACGGAGGCCGGCTGGCTCTGCCTCGCCTCAGATGCAGCGCACTATTACGAAAATGCGTTTGATCACAAACCCTTCCCCATCGTCGTGGATTTGGAGGACATGCTCGAAGGCTTCAACAAGCTCCACCGCCTCGCGTCACGCCCAGCGCTGATCGTTCCGGGACATGACCCATTGGTGCGGCGCTACTTCCCGGAAACAGCACCCGGCATCCACCGTCTTGATCTTGGGCCCACTGAGGATCCCAGCGCTTAGCCCTTCACCATCAGGGCGTGCCGTGACAGGCTCCCATCATGCGTTATTCGAGATTTGCCCTCTATTTCACCTGCCCGCCCGGAGCCCTCGCCGATGCCGGGAGTGCATGGCTCGGTTGGGACATCGCACAGGGGCAAAGCGTGCCGCATCCGGCAACGCCCAAAGAGGCCGCGCGCCTGACAGAAAGACCGCGAAAGTACGGATTTCACGCGACCCTGAAGCCGCCCTTTCGCCTGGCGCCCGGTGCGAACAAAGAAGGCCTCCATGACATGCTTCGCAGCTTTGCGGCGCAGCAGGCTCCGATGACGCTTCCCGCTCTTACTGTGCGGCAGATTGGCCGTTTCGTGGCGCTTGTCCCAGCCGCGCCCAGCCCGGCGCTGCAGGATTTGGCGGCGGCCTGCGTGACGCACTTCGAAAGCTGTCGCGCGCCGCTCACCGAAGACGATCTCGCCCGTCGCCGCGCAGGAACCCTTTCCGCGCGCCAAGAGGAGCTCCTTGTGACGTACGGATATCCCTACGTTCTGGACGAATTCAGGTTTCACATGACGCTCACCGGCCCGCTTGATGAGCCCGAGCCTGTCGCGGCCGCGCTTCAGACGCATTTCGCCCCGGTCGTGCCTGAGCCCTTTGTCATCGATGCCGTCAGCCTGTGCGGGGAGCGGGACGACGGGCGCTTTGACGCGATCGACCGGGTCCCTTTGACGGGCTAAGCCAACCCAAAGTCAGGCGCGCAGGCCCGCAATCTCCTCCTCAGAGAGCTGCTCGAGACGCGGCATCAGCTCAAGGAGCTCGCGCGTGTAGCCCGTCTGCGGTTGCGCAAAGAGGCTCTCGGTCTCCTGCAGCTCGACCAGCTTGCCCTGCCGCATCACGCCCACACGGTCACACATCTGCCGAACCACCGGCAGGTCGTGGGAGATAAAGAGCATTGTGAGGCCGAGATGCTCCTGCAAGTCTTTGAGGATATTCAGGATTTGCGCCTGAATAGAGACGTCGAGCGCACTCGTGGGCTCATCACAGATGAGGAAGCGGGGCTGCGTTGCCAGCGCCCGCGCGATGGAGATCCGCTGCCGCTGGCCACCGGAAAACTCGTGCGGATACTTTTGATGCGCGTCCGATGCGAGGCCCACCCGATCAAGGAGCTCGCGCACGCGCGGGGCCGCCTCCGCGCGCGTGAGAATGCGATGGTGGATCAGCGGCTCGGCCACGATATCCCCCACCTTCATGCGCGGATTGAGCGAGGAGAAGGGATCCTGAAAGATCATCTGTATCTGGCGCCGGTAGCGCGCGAGCCCCGCCTTATCGAGGCCGGTCATCTGCTCCCCGTCAAAGGTGACCGTGCCGCCATCCACGGGATAAAGCGTGGCGATCATGCGCGCCACTGTCGACTTCCCGGACCCGGATTCTCCAACGAGGCCAAAGACTTCGCCATCCTTGATATCGAAGCTCACCTGGTCGACGGCGGTGAAGTACTCGCGCCGCGAGGGGATCAACGCCCCCTTTGAGAGAAACCGCTTGGTGAGCCCCTCCACCTGGAGGAGCGTGCCCGAGCTAGACGCGCTGCTCTTTTGCCAGTTGCGCGCGAGATCTTCGATTTTGAACGTCGTCTCGCGGCCGCCATAGCTGACTTGTGGAAAGCGGTGCAGTTTCACCTGTGGGCGCGGCACGGCGGCAATGAGGCTTTTGGTGTATTCGTGAGAGGGCGCGCCGAGGATCTGGCTCGTCGTCCCCTGCTCCACCACTTCGCCCGCATACATCACCGTCACCTGATCGGTTGTGTCGGCGATCACGCCCATATCGTGGGTGACGAGGATGACGCCCACCTGCCGCTCTCGCGCAAGCTCTTTGATGAGGTCGAGCACCTGCGCCTGGATCGAGACGTCGAGCGCGGTGGTGGGCTCATCGGCCACGATCACAGAGGGCTCCGAACAGAGCGCGAGGGCGATCACGACCCGCTGACGCATACCTCCCGAAAACTGGTGCGGATACTGGTCGAACCGCTCCGTCGGATTGGGGATACGGACACGGTCGAGGAGGTCAATCGCACGCTGCCGCGCCTCAGACTGCCCGAGCCCAAGGTGGAGCTGGATCGTCTCCACCAGCTGCTGGCCCACGGTAAAGAGCGGGTTCAGCGATGTGAGGGGGTCTTGGAAGATCATCGCGATCTCCTTGCCCCGAATGCGGCGCTTTTCCTCGGCGTCGAGCCCGTCGATGCGGCGCCCGTTGAGCCAGACCTCGCCCTCGGAGATGCGCGCCGGCGGATCGAGCAGGCCGATCACTGCGTTACCGGTCATCGACTTACCCGCGCCGGATTCGCCCACCACGCCGCGGATCTCGCCCGGACGGATGTCGTAGGAGACGTTGCGCACAGGCTGGAAAAGGCCGTGGCGTGTCGGGATGTCGACGGTGACATTGCGGATGGAGAGGACAGGATCAGACATGGGCACGTTCCGTTCCAGTGTCGAAAAAGGCGCGCAGGCGCCATGCCCGACCTCGGGTGGGCAACCGATCGACGTGTGGCGCGCTCCGGGCCGATAGGCGAAACGCCCGATCTGCTTGAGGCATCGCCTTATGCCCTCCCGGGGGGGAGGTCGGGCATGGCGCTTGCGCGCCGGGACGTGCTTGCATCTCCATCACCTCAGCCTCGGGTTCAGCGCATCGCGCAGCCAGTCGCCCAGCAGGTTCACCGCAAGTGCAAGCGCCAGAAGCGTCACGGCAGGGAAAAAGAGGATCCACCACTCACCGGAGAAGAGAAAGCCCTGTCCGATGCGGATGAGCGTGCCGAGCGACGGCTGCGTCGGCGGTGCCCCGACGCCGAGAAAGCTCAGCGTCGCTTCCGCGATGATGGCGAGCGCGAGGGAGATCGTGGCGATCACGAGCACAGGCGACAGAACATTGGGCATGATGTGGCGGATCATGATCGTGAGCGGCCCGCGCCCGATGAGCTGGGCCGCAGCGACGTAATCCTTCGATTTCTCCACCAAGGTCGCGCCACGCACCACGCGGGCAAACTGCACCCAGTCCGAGAGCCCGATCGCAAGGATCAAGACCCAGATCGCCATCTGATCCCGGTATTCGACGGGCGTGATGCCCTTTGCAATGCCAAAAATCAGCATAGCTACGAGGATCGAGGGAAACGTCAGCTGAACATCAGCCGCGCGCATGATGATCGTCTCCGTCCACCCGCCGACATAGCCGCTGAGTAGCCCCAGAAAGATGCCCAGCGTCATGGCAAAAAGCACCGCAGCCACGCCCACGAAAAGCGAGATGCGCATCCCGTAGAGGATCGTGGAAAAGACGTCGCGCCCCTGATCGTCGGTGCCCATCAGGAAGCTGTCACCAGTGAAATCATTGGGGGCCATCGGCGCGGTGAAGCCGTTCATGAGGTTAAGCGAGGCCGGATCAAACGGGTTCGTGGGCGCAATGAGCGGTGCAAAGACCGCCGACAAGACAAGGAGCGCCGTCACGACGAAGGAGACCACCGCCACCGGCGACGACCGGAACGCAAAGAACAGGTCGGATGCCAAAAACCGCGTCATGCCGAAACCCTCAGGCGCGGATCAATGAAGGCGTAGAGGATATCCACAAGCAGATTGATCCCCACGAACATGACCGAGATCAGCATGAGATACGCGGCCATCACTGGGATATCGACGAACTGGATCGCGTTGATGAAAAGGAGTCCGACACCCGGCCACTGAAAGACCGTCTCGGTGATGATCGCAAAGGCGATGATGGATCCGAGCTGAAGCCCGATCACCGTGATCACCGGCACCATCGTGTTTTTGAGCGCATGGCGAAAGTTGATCACACGGTCAGAGAGCCCGCGCGCCTTGGCAAAGCGGATGTAGTCCTGCCGCAGCACTTCGAGCATCTCGGAGCGCACGAGCCGCATGATCAGCGTCATCTGGTAAAGCCCCAGCGTGATCGAGGGCAGGATCAGCGCCTTGAGCCCCGAGGCCGTCAGGAACCCGGTGGACCAGCCCCCGACATCGACGACCTCGCCGCGGCCAAAGGAGGGAAGCCAGCCAAGCTCCACCGAAAAGAGGTAGATGAGCAGGATCCCGATCAGGAACGTGGGCAAAGACACCCCGATGAGCGAGGCCGACATGATGAAGTTGGCCGTAAACCCGTTGCGCCGGATCGCCGTGAAGACCCCCAGTGCGATGCCAAAGATGATCGCAAAGAGGCCCGAGACGGCGGCGAGCTCCAGCGTGGCGGGCGCGCGCTCCAGTAGGATCTCTGCCACCGGGCGGCCCTGTCGGAAGGAGACGCCGAAATTGCCCTGCACTGCCTGCTCGAGAAAGCGGTAGTATTGCACGACAAAGGGCTGATCGAGGCCGAGCTGCGCGCGCAGGCGTTCGACGTCTTCCAACGTGCGCTCCTGCCCCAGCATGTTGTCGATGGGATCGCCCACGAAACGGAACATCGAAAACGCCACGAGCCCCGTGATAAGCAG
>JBCBME010000226.1:0-4807 GCA_039822945.1 Pseudomonadota bacterium | reverse complement strand
GTTCGCGGGCCTCAAACGCGTCGTCGTCGACGAAATCCACGCTCTTGCGGAATCCAAACGCGGCGATCAGATGTTCCTGGCGCTCGCGCGGCTCCAATCCATGTGCCCCGATCTCAAGCGGGTGGGCCTGTCCGCCACAGTTGAGGATCCCGCCGCCATCGCCCACCTGCTGGCCAAGCACCCCGACCCCTGCGCCATTCTGCAGGCCGATCCCGGCCCACCGCCCGACATCCAGATGCTGGTGACGGACGAACCGCCGCCCTGGTCCGGCTCGGGCGGCAAATACGCGATCCCCGCCATCCTCGAGGAGGTCAAGAAGCACAAGATCACGCTGATCTTTCACAACACGCGCGCGCAGGCGGAGCTCTTCTTTCACAACCTCTGGCTCGCCAATGAGGAGGGGCTGCCCATCGGCATCCACCACGGCTCGCTCTCCAAGGAGCAGCGGCAAAAGGTGGAGGCCGCGATGGTGGAGGGCTCGCTCAGGGCCATCGTCTGCACGGGCTCGCTCGATCTCGGGATCGACTGGGGCGATGTGGATCTCGTCATCCAGGTGGGCGCGCCAAAGAACGTCAAACGCCTCGTCCAGCGCATCGGGCGTGCGAACCATCGCTACAATGCGCCGTCAAAGGCGCTGCTCGTGCCCGCGAACCGCTTCGAGGTGGTGGAATGCGTGGCGGCTTTGCGCGCGGTGGAGGCTCACGATCTTGATGGCGACGGGCGCGGCGTCGGCCCCCGTGACGTGCTCTGCCAGCACATCCTGATCGCGGCCTGCGCGGGGCCCTTCGATGACGTCAAACTCTACGATCAGATGCGCACGGCGGGGGCCTTTGCCGATCTCGCCTGGGAGGAGTTTGAGGCCTGCCTCGATTTCTGTGCCACGGGCGGCTATGCGCTGCGCGCCTATGACCGCTGGCAGCGCCTGAAGCAGCGCGAGGACGGGCTCTGGGAGCTGCGCGACCCCCGCGCCGCGCAGCGCATCCGCATGAATATTGGCACGATCCAGGACACCGATACGCTCAAGGTGCGGCTCAAGAACCGGGCCGGGGGCAAACCCCTGGGCGAGGTGGAGGAGGGCTTTGCCGCCACCCTCACGCCCGGGGATACCTTCCTCATCGGGGGCCAGATCGTGCGCTACGAGGGCCTGCGCGAGATGACCGTGGAGGTCACGCGCCGCGCCTCCGAGAAGCCCAAGATAGCCACCTTCCTCGGCACGAAATTCGCCACCTCGACCCAGCTCACCCACCGCATCCTGCGCATGTTCCAACAGGAGGACTGGCCCGAGCTGCCCGGCCACACGCGCGACTGGCTCAAGCTGCAACGCGAGGTCTCGAAGCTCCCCGAAGCCGACCGCTTGCTCGTGGAGAGCTTTCCCCATGACGGGCGCGCGCAGACGGTCGTCTACGGCTTTGCCGGACGCAACGCGATGCAGACGCTGGGCCTTCTCGTCACGCAGCGGATGGAGGAGGCGGGGCTCGGCCCCATGGGCTTTGTGGCAACCGATTACGCCACGCTCATCTGGTCGCTCGACAGCGTCACCGACCCCGCGCCGCTCTTCAGCCGCGATGGCCTCGTGGAGGGGCTCGAGACATGGCTCGCGGGCAATGCCGTCATGAAGCGCACCTTCAAGGCCTCGGCCAACATCGCGGGCCTCATCGAGCGCAACTCGCCGCAATCCCGAAAATCCGGGCGGCAGGCCACGTTCAGCTCTGACATCCTCTACGACACGCTCCTCAAATACGATCCCGACCACGTGCTCATGCAGATCACCCGGGAGGAGGCGACGCGCGGCCTCGTCGATTTCGGCCGCATCGAGGAGATGCTCGCGCGCGTGGGCGACCGGATCGATCACCGTATCCTCAGGCGCGTGACACCGCTGGCCGCGCCGCTTTTCCTTGAGGCCGGGCGTGTGCCCGTCAAAGGCCTCGCCGATGAGCGCCTCATGGCCGAGGAGGCCGAGCGGCTCATGGAAACCGCGGGCCTCGACGACATCGACAAACCGCGCGACACGCCCAAGGAGAAACGCTGGGCCGTGCCCTTTTGAGCCACCGAGCGTGCGGATGCCCTTGCGCGGGCGCGCGGATCGCGCGAAGAACACATCATGAACGAGCATGAGTTTTCCCTTGCCGGAGCCACCCTTACGGCGCGTGCCTCTGGCGCGCTCTTTTGGGCGGCGTCCTCCATGCTCGTGGTCTCGGATCTCCATCTGGGGAAGTCTGACCGCATCGCACGGCGCTCCGGTGCGATGCTCCCGCCTTACGAGACGCGCGACACCCTCACCCGGCTCGAGGGGGATATCCGTGCCACCTCGGCGCGAACGATCGTCTGCCTGGGCGATAGTTTTGACGATCTCGCCGCGGCTGAGAGCCTTGATGAGGATGAGCGGCTCTGGCTCGCGCGGCTCCAGGCCGGGCGCCGCTGGGTCTGGATCGAGGGCAACCATGATCCCGGGCCCGTGGATTTCGGCGGTACGCATCTGGCCGAGCTGCCCGAGCCGCCGCTGACGTTCCGCCACATCGCGAAGGAAAATGCCTCGGGCGAGGTGAGCGGGCATTACCATCCGAAGGCCAGCCTCCACGCGCGCGGTCGCGTCATCACGCGGCCCTGCTTTCTCTACGACGCAGACCGCGTGATCCTGCCCGCTTACGGCACTTACACCGGCGGCTTGCGCTCCCACGACGAGGCGTTGATCGGCCTCATGCGGGAGGAGGCGCGCGCCGTGCTCACCGGCCAGCGCGCCCATGTCATCCCGATGCCGCGCGGCGCCCTTTAAAGAAGGCCCGCGTTTTCGAGCTCTGGCAGTTTGCTTTTGCTGACGGGGATCATCTCGGCGTCCTTGCTCACCACAACGTGGCGTTGCCCGCTGCGCTTCACCTCCACGATGGCGGCGCGCGCGACCCAGTGGGAGCGGTGGGTGAGAAACCCGTCGACGCCGTCCATCTCCTCGATGGCATCGGCGAGGCGCATCCGGATGCTGTAGCTTGCCTCCGCCGTGACCACCTCCACGAAGTGATCGCGCCCAGACAGCCGCAGGATCGGCCCCGCCGCACCTTCCGGCAGCCGGCGGAGCAGGCGCGGACCCTCCTCGCTCGCGCTTCGCTGCCGCCCTGTCAGCACGATGGTGAGCCGCGCCACCGTGACGATGCCGCCCAAGAGGTAGCAGGCCAAGAGCGCATGAAAGAAGGTGATCGGCACCGGGTCCGGCAGGAAGTAGAGGTTCACCACCGGAAACATCGTGCCGATGATGATGGGGGGCATGATGATGAGCCGCCCAAGCTCTTCCTGCTCATAGGTGAGATCCGGCAGGTAGACCTCCGCAATCGACATCGCCAGCGCGATGAGGCCAAGGCCCCAGCCCACAAGAACCGCCCAAAAGAGCATCCGCTCCGGCGTATCCTGAATGATGAAGGTGCCAAACGGCCCCATGAAGGCCGCAACACACGACGACAATGCCCAGATCACGAGATTGCCTGGATCGAAAATGCGCGTACTAAAATTCTTGATCAGCCGCATTTAGCGACGTTCCTCATCCCAACCGCGACATCATTGGCCCGGCTGGCGCGCGCCCGCAACCGCTGAGATTGACGCAGCGTCCTTACGCTACGTCATCAGTGCTCGATATGCTCTTCCTTGACGAACATGTTGGCCCATGCGCGGTCGATGAGGTCGGGGCGCATCTGGTAGGGAATGCCCTCGAATTCGCAGATCGAGATCATCTGATCGATCAGGAAGACCGGCTGATAGTTGGCGTAGATGTTGTCGATCAGCGGATATTTCTCACCCAGAAGGTAGATGAGTGCCTCCTCGTCGAGGGGCATCCCCTTCTTCTTGGCCACAAGCGCGAAGATCTTGAGGAAGTTCTCCTGGTTCGGGCCGTCGATTTTGATCTTGTAGAAAATCCGGCGAAGGGCCGCCTTATCGAAGATCTCGTTGGGGTGGAAGTTGGTGGAGAAGATCACGAGTGTGTCGAAGGGCACCTCGAATTTCTCACCCGATTGCAGCGCGAGGATGTCGCGGCTTTCCTCGAGCGGAACAATCCAGCGGTTCACGAGCTTCTGGGGCGGCTCTTCCTGACGGCCGAGGTCGTCCACGATGAAGATCCCGCCAGAGGATTTCAGCTGCAGCGGCGCCTGATAGGTCCGCGCGGTGGGGTTGTAGACGAGATCGAGCATCTCGAGGCTGAGTTCACCGCCGGTGATCACGGTGGGCCGGTCACAGCGCACGTAGCGGGTGTCAAACCGGTTGGCCGTGCGGCGCAGGGAGTTCGGATCGTCGATCTCGGCCTCGGCGGCGGTGTGCACAATGGGGTCGTAGACCGTGATGACCTGCCCCGCATATTCGATGGCGCGGGGGATGTAGATCTTGTCGCCCATCGCGTCGCGGATGCCGTTCGAGATAGACGACTTACCGTTGCCCGGAGGGCCGTACATGAGGCAGGAGCGTCCGGCGCTCACCGCGGGCCCGAGCTGATCGAGCAGGTCGTCGGGCAGGATCAGGTGACCCATTGCGCCGAGGAGCTGATCCTTCGTCACCTGGATGTTGCGGATCGATTGCCGCTTCACCTGCTCGCGGTACTCATCAAGCGGGATCGGCATTGCGCCATAATATTCCGACTGCGCCAGCGCATCGAGCGCGCGCGCTTTGCCCGCGTCGGACAATTGATAGCCCATCTCGCCGCCCGAATTGGCGTGGAGCGTGCCGGTCGCTTCGACCAATTTCTGGGTACGGCATAGATCGACCAACTCTTGCGTGACCATCACCGGCAGCGCCAGAACCGTGGCAATCTCCGTCACCTGGTCCACGTTGC
>JBCBME010000225.1:0-4823 GCA_039822945.1 Pseudomonadota bacterium | reverse complement strand
TCCTGCGCGATGACGCAGCCGCAAAGATTAAGGGCGCAAAGGCCGCAGGGTTCACAACGGGTCCGGGCAGCCCATACTCCATCAAGTTCTCGCCAAACTTCTCGCTCCTTAGAGCGCGGCGCGACGCCGAATTGAAGCGCCTGCATGACAAGTACGGCTGAGGCACGGTTTACCTGCCGCCGCGCTTTGGTAGAACAACGCAGAGCAGCGCAAGGACGCCCCCACCATGACCCCGCCTAAACCCGTTGTCCTGTGCATCCTTGATGGCTGGGGTGACAGCCCGGAGACAGCGGCCAACGCGCCCGCCCTCGCCGCCACGCCCAATTTCGACCGCCTGCGCGCGACGTGCCCCTCGGCGCTGCTCATCACCCACGGGCCCGATGCGGGCCTCCCCAGCGGGCAGATGGGCAATTCCGAGGTGGGGCACACCAATATCGGCGCGGGTCGCGTCGTGGCGATGGATCTCGGTCAGATCGATCTTGCCATCGAGGATGGCAGCTTTTTCGAGAACGACGCCGTGGTGGCCTTTGGCGAGGCGCTGGTCGAGACGGGCGGCACCGCGCACCTGATGGGCGTTGTCTCTGACGGCGGCGTGCACGGCCATCTCGAACATATTCTGGCGGCCGCCAAACTCCTGACCTCAATGGGCGTGTCTGTCGCGATCCACGCCATCACCGATGGTCGTGACGTGGGCCCGAAGACAGCCGACCGCTTCCTCGCTGAGCTGGCAGACCGTCTTCCCGAGGGCGCGCAGATCGTCACCATCATCGGCCGCTACTACGCCATGGACCGCGACAACCGGTGGGAGCGTGTCTCGAAAGCCTTTGAGGCCATGGCGCGCGGATCCGGCGAGACGGCTGCCTCGGCGACAGATGCCGTCGCTCAAAGCTATGCGGCCGGCACGACCGACGAATTCATCCTGCCCACTGCGATCGCCGGCTTTGACGGGATGGCCGATGGCGACGGCCTCTTTTGCCTGAACTTCCGCGCCGATCGCGCACGCGAAATCCTCGCCGCGCTCTGCGCCCCTGGCTTTGACGGCTTCGACACCGGCACGCGCCCTGAATTCGCAGCACAGCTTGGGATGGTGGAGTATTCCGAGGCCCACAACGCCTATCTCGACACGGCCTTCCCCAAACGCGAGATCACCGACACCATCGGGGAATGGGTCTCGAAACAGGGCCTCACGCAGTTTCGCCTCGCCGAGACCGAGAAATACCCCCACGTGACCTTCTTCCTCAATGGCGGGGCCGAGGCACCCTATCCGGGTGAGGCGCGCTTCATGCCGCCCTCCCCCAAGGTCGCCACCTACGACCTACAGCCGGAGATGTCGGCCGCCGAGGTGACCGAGAAGTTCGTGGAGGCGATCCACCACGGCTACGACCTCATCGTCACAAACTACGCAAATCCTGACATGGTGGGCCATACCGGCGATCTCGCCGCTGCCAAAGCCGCCTGCGAGGCGGTCGATCAGGGCCTGGGCCAGGTTGTGGCAGCACTCGAAGAGGTCGGCGGCGCCATGGTCGTCTGTGCCGATCACGGCAATTGCGAGGTCATGGTCGATCCCGAAACGGGCGGGCCCCACACGGCCCACACCCTCAATCCAGTGCCCGTGGTCCTCTTTGGTGGCCCCGAGGGCGCGCAGATGTCGGACGGCCGCCTTGCTGATCTCGCCCCCACCCTTCTTCAGCTTATGGGGCTTGAGACGCCGCCCGAAATGACCGGGCAATCGCTGATCCGCGGCGCGGGGTCCTGACGCCACAGATGATGATGCGGCTCGCCTCCCTTTTGCTCCTTTGCCTCTCCACGCCTGCCCTGGCGAGCCCGGCCGGTGACGCGCGCGCCGCCATCGCCGCGCTCGATGAGGCGGCGCTCGCCCTAGATGCCGCCGACACCAGCCAGGATCGCGTCGCCGCGCTAACGGACACTGTGCGCGCCTTCGAGGATGGTCTCGCCGCCGTCCGCGCCGGGCAACGCAGCGCGGCACAGGCAGAAGAGCGCCTCGCCCTCCAACTCGCGGCCAAGGAGGAGGACGTCGCCCGCCTCATCGGCGCGCTTCAGGTCATGGGGCAGAGACAGACGCCGCAGCTTCTGCTGCATCCCGAGGGGCCGGTAGGGTCGGCGCGCTCCGGCATGCTCTTGTCGGATGTCACGCCCGCGCTTCAATCCGAGGTGGCCGCGCTCCGGTCTGAGCTTATTGAGATAACCACCCTCCGCGCGCTTCAGGAGGACACGGCAAAGCGGCTCCGCGACGGGCTCGTTGAGGTGGAAAAGACCCGCGCCACGCTCTCAAACGCCATCGCCGCGCGCGACCCATTGCCCAAGCGCTTCACCGAGGATCCGGTGCAGATCGCCATCCTCATCGCCGCCTCGGAGACGCTCGACGGGTTCGCCGCAGGGCTCGCAAACCTCGACACCTCGGGGGAGGAGGAGACCACGCTCCCCGGCGCAGACGCCCTGCGCGGCGCACTCAGCCTGCCCGTGCGTGGCACCATTTTGCGCCGCTTTGGCGAGATCGATGCCGCGGGCGTCGCACGCCCCGGCCTCATCCTCGCGACCGAGCCCTCGGCCCTCGTGACAGCCCCCGCACCGGGCACCGTGCGCTTCCAAGGGCCCCTCCTCGACTACGGAAATGTGATGATCCTTGAGCCCGCCCGCGACGTTTTGCTGGTGCTGGCGGGCCTAGACGAGGTTTATGTCGAGACCGGAGACGTTATAACCACAGGCTCGCCCCTAGGCCTCATGGGCCCCGGAGCAGCCTTAGAAGACCAGACTTCGACACAGCGGAGCGAGACGCTCTATATCGAAGTGCGGAACAATCAGGACAAGGCAGACCCGGAGGAGTGGTTTGCCGTCGAGTAGGGCCCGAGTGGCTGGGAGACGAACGACATGAAGAAATTCATCTTTGCAGCCGGCGTGGGCGTGTTGGCCGGTGGGCTGGCCACGACACAGGTCGCCGGGCCGCTCTTGGCGCAGCAGGCCGATGACCGCGCCAACGTCTACGAACAGCTCGATCTCTTTGGAGACATCTTCGAGCGGATCCGCGCGCAATATGTCGAGGAGGTCGACAGCTCCGAGCTGATCGAGGCCGCCATCGACGGCATGCTCACCTCGCTCGACCCGCACTCCTCCTACCTGTCGCCCGACGACGCCGCCGACATGCGCGTCCAGACCCGCGGCGAATTCGGCGGCCTCGGCATCGAGGTGACGCAGGAGGAGGGCTTTGTGAAGGTCGTGGCCCCCATGGACGGCACCCCCGCCGATGAGGCCGGTGTCGAGGCAGGCGATTTCATCACCCATGTCGATGGCGAGGGGCTTTTGGGCCTCACGCTCGACGAGGCGGTGGAGCTCATGCGCGGCCCCGTGGGATCCGAGATCATCATCACCGTGGTGCGCGAGGGGGAGGACGACCCCTTCGACATCTCCATCATCCGCGACACGATCCGCCTGACGGCCGTGCGGACCCGCCGCGAGGGCGAAGCGGTCGTGCTTCGCGTCTCCACCTTCAACGAGCAGACCTACCCCAACCTCCGCGACGGCCTCGCCGAACAGATCACCGAGGCCGGTGGGATCGACAACGTCTCGGGCGTGGTCATCGACCTGCGCAACAACCCCGGCGGCCTTTTGACGGCTGCGGTCCGCGTCTCCGACGCGTTTCTGACGAAGGGCGAGATCGTCAGCACGCGGGGCCGCGATCCGCAGGATGCAGAGCGCTTCAACGCGGCACCCGATGACCTCGCAGAGGGGCTGCCCATCGTGGTGCTCATCAATGGCGGCTCGGCCTCCGCCTCCGAGATCGTGGCAGGCGCCCTGCAGGACCACCGCCGCGCGATCGTCGTGGGCACCAAGAGCTTCGGCAAGGGTTCGGTCCAGTCGATCATGCCGCTCCGTGGCTCTGGCGCCATGCGCCTGACAACGGCGCGCTACTACACGCCCTCGGGCCGCTCGATCCAGGCGCTTGGCATCTCGCCCGACATCATCGTCGAGCAGCCCCGCCGCGCCGCCGTCACCGAGGAGGAGGAAGAAACCGCACCAGGCCGCCGCTCCGAAGCCGACCTGCGCGGCTCCCTCGGCAATGACAGCCTGACTGAGGAGCAGCGTCAGCAGATCGAGGACGAGCGCGCCATCGCCACGGCGACCGCCGAACTGCGCGAAGAGGATTACCAGCTCGCCTATGCGATCGACATCCTGAAGGGCCTCGACGCTCTCCAGCAGTAACACGCTCTAACGGGTGCCAGGGCTCTCGGAGCTCTGGCGCTTACAAACGGTACCCGCCGGAGACACGCACAACCTCTCCGGTCAGATAGGCCGCCTCATCGCTGAGAAGAAACGCCACGACGCCCGCGATGTCATTCGGCGCACCAACACGCCCGAGCGCTGCCAGCTCTGCGAATGTGGCCGTGAGCTCCTCTGAGCGCGGCTTCTCGGGCGTATTGACCGCGCCAGGCGCGAGCGCATTCACGCGGATCCCGCGCGGCCCGAGCTCCTTGGCGGCCCCCTTTGTCCAGGTGTTGAGCGCAGCCTTGCTGGCCCCGTAAAGCGCAGCACCCTTGGGCGGAAGATCGGCGTTCACGGACGAGATGTTCACCACGCTCGCACCCGCCTCCATCCTGGGGAGGACCCCAGCGAGGAGGAGTGCGGGCACAATCGTGTTGAGCTGAAACATCGCCTGCACGGGCTCGGGATCAAACCCGTCCATAGGGCTTTCGGCCACGAGGCCTGCATTGTTCACGAGCCCATGGATGGGCCCTTCAACCTCGGCATTGATCTTCGCGATGACGGCCTCAAGGCCCGCAGCGGTCGTCAGATCCCCCTGCACGGTG
>JBCBME010000224.1:0-4830 GCA_039822945.1 Pseudomonadota bacterium | reverse complement strand
ACCTGCCCGATCTGGCTGAGATCAATGCCAGCCTGCCCCGCCGCCTGTCGGATGCCTTCGAGGATCGCGGCCTCGGGGTTAGCGTAGTCAGTGAGCACCTTGCAGCTTGTCAGGCTGTCTCCGGCCATAAGCGCGACATCGGTGAAGGTGCCGCCGATATCGGCGCCGACGCGGATGCTCTCAGAGGTCATGATGGGCCTTTCACTTCGCGCGCCACGCTGCACGGCGGCCCGGGCGACGTCAATCCGCGAAAGGGGGAGGCTCATGCGCCCGAACGGGTGGAAGGGGCCCGTCAAATCGCACGAGATCGACCATGGCGGAATGGGCAGCAGGGCTCTGGGTCAGCGAAGAGCTGCGCCTGTCATGGGTCAGCACGTTCGGGTTGCCGTGGCGGTCGCGGTTCTGCGGGGCTTCGAAATCCAGATCAAGCCATGCCCCCGTCCACAGAAAGACACATCCCGGCAGGATATCCTCGGTTAGGCGGGCCCCTGCAAGGCAGCGCCCGCGATCGTTGAAGAGCTCCACAATGTCACCCTCGGCAATGCCGCGCGCACCTGCATCGCTCGGGTGGATCAGGACGGGTTCGCGCCCCTTGATCTTGTGGCGCACACTGAAGGCGCCGTTGTCGAGCTGCGAGTGGAGCCGTGTGGCCGGTTGCCCGGAGAGGAGCGCGAGCGGGTAGATCGTCTGCGCACGGTCGCGCGGCCGAAACCATGTGGGATGCCCGGGGCAGTCGGGCAAATCGAACGATGCGATCGTCGCTGACGCAATTTCGATGCGACCGCTTGGGGTGGGCAGTTTGGCTGCGACGGGATCAGCACGAAACTCGGACAGGAAGACCTGCGTGGGACGCGGATCAGGCAGTGAGATAACGCCGCCTGCCATGAAATGCTCCCAGTCGGGCAGTTCAACGCCTTTGGCGCGTGCGGAACCCTGTGTCTCTGACCAGAGCCAGCGCAGCCAATCCTCAGCCGTATGTCCCTGCGTGAACGTGTCCTCAGCCCCCAGTCTCCGCGCCAGCGCGGTGTAGATGTCGTATTCCACGCGCGCCTCACCGGGAGGAGCGACAAGCTGAGGCATGGGCACGAGCGCGTCATCAGACTTGCCAGCGCAAAAGTCGCGGCGCTCTGGCGTGGCCGCCACGGGCAGGACGATGTCGGCGTGGCGCGCGGTGGCCGTCCAGTTGATTTCATTGACGATCACGGTCTCAGGCGACTGAAACGCGCGGTGGAGGCGGTTGAGATCCTGATGATGGTGAAACGGGTTACCGCCCGCCCACCAGACGAGCCGCGCATCGGGAAACGTCTCCTGACGCCCCTGATGGCAATAGGCGCCGCCGGGATTGAGCAGCATGTCGGCCACCATGGCCACGGGGATCTTGCCCTTCACCGGGTTTTGCCCCTGCGGAAGCGCCGCCGCCCGGAAGAGCCTATCCACATTTCCCACATTGGCATTCACGCCGTAGCCGATCCCATAGCCCCCGCCGGGGAGCCCGATCTGCCCGAGCATCGCCGCGAGCGTGACTGCCATCCAGAGCGGCTGCTCTCCAAAGTCGGTGCGCTGGAGGCCTGCCGCCACGCTGATCATCGTCCGACCCCCAGCCATCCGGCGCGCCAGAGCACGGATCGTCTCTGCAGGCTGGCCGGTGAGGCCCGCGGCCCAATCGGCATCCTTTGGGGTGCCATCAGCGCCGAGAAGATAGGCGCGCATCGCTTCGAACCCGGTGGTGTAGCGCGCGAGAAAGGCCACATCACACAAATCTTCTGCGAGCAGTGTATGGGCCAGCCCCATCATCAACGCGGTGTCTGTGCCGGGATTGACCGGAAGCCAGTCTGCATCCGGTGCATCGGTGCGCAAGGGGCTCACATTCACAAAGTCCACGCCCCTTGCGCGGCAGAGCGCGAGATTGTCCGCCATGCGGTGCCGGTGCACTCCGCCATCGCTCACCTGAGCGTTGCGGCCCGCAAGCCCGCCAAAGAGAACGACGAGATCCGAGTGCTCTGCAATCACTGGCCATCGGGTGGCCTCCACAATGTGGTCCCGAAAGGAGCCCACGATGTGCGGCATCAGACCGAGAGCCGCGTTATAGCTGTAGTTGCCCTCGGACCCGGTGAAGCCGCCGATGCTGTTCAAAAAGCGCTTGAGCTGGCTCTGGGCGTGGTGAAAGCGGCCAGCGCTGGCCCAGCCATACGAGCCCGCGTAGATGCTGGCATTGCCATGGCTCTGCCGAACGCGGTCAAGCTCTGCTGCAATCGTGTCTAGTGCCTCGTCCCAACTCACCTCAACAAAGCTGTCACGCCCCCGCAACGCGGGCTCCCCCGTGAGCCAACCCCGACGGATGGCGGGGCGGAGCACCCGAGCGCGGCCCGCGAGACCGCCGGCGATGTTGTCGTTCAGATGAGAGGGCGCGGGATCCGAAGGGTGCTCACCCACACGTGCAATGCGCCCGTCCTCGATCTGGGCAAGGCCAAGGCCCCAATGGCTCGCGGTGAGAACTGGCTCGGTCATCGTCGTAACGCCAGCTTACGCGTAAAATCCTCGCGACCTAGCCAAATTTCTCATGGTAGGGTGTCAAAGAGGAGGACAGCCATGACCAGCGACACAGACCGCATCCGAATGGATCAAACGCCTGATGTGCAGGCGTTCTTCGATGATCAGTCCAACACCATCAGCTATCTCGTGAAAGATCCTGCGAGCGATGCTTGCGCGGTGATCGACGCGGTCATGGAGTTCGATCAGGCCGCCGGGCGTCTTACCACGAAGAGCGCGGATCTCATCATCGCCGAAATCGAGCGGCAGGGGCTAACGCTCGACTGGATCATTGAGACCCATGTGCATGCTGATCACCTCTCAGGCGCGCCTTACATCCAAGAACGGCTTGGCGGGAAGATCGGGATCGGGGAGCACATCCTCACCGTGCAGGAAACCTTCGGAAAGATCTTTAACGAAGGCACCGAGTTTGCACGCGATGGCAGTCAATTCGACAAACTATTCTCCGATAACGACGTATACACCGTTGGCCAGATGGAGTGCACCGCGCTGCACACGCCAGGCCACACGCCGGCTTGCATGGTCCACGTGATGGGCGACGCAGCCTTTGCCGGCGATACCCTCTTTATGCCCGATGGGGGATCTGCACGAGCTGACTTTCCGGGCGGCGATGCGGGGCAGCTTTACGACTCCATTTCGCGCGTGCTGGCGCTTCCTGATGCGCTGCGGCTTTTCGTGTGCCACGACTATGGGCCCGGTGGACGTGCCATTGCATGGGAGACGACCGTGGGGGAGCAGAAGGCCGCCAACATTCACGTGGGTGGCGGCGCCTCGAAAGAGGCGTTCGTCGCGATGCGAGAAGAGCGGGACAAGCAGCTCGCCGTGCCCAAGCTCATCATTCCATCATTGCAGGTGAACATGCGCGCTGGAGAAATCCCCACGGACGACGCAGGCGACATGGCCCTCAAGATCCCGGTCAACAAGCTTTAGAAAGCGACGCGGTCCCCGCCCTTGAGGTCGAGCATCTCTCGGGCCTCGGCGGGGCTTGCCACCTCTGATCCCAGTTCTTCGATCACGCGGCGTACCTTTGCCACCTGTTGAGCATTGCTCTCCGCGAGCTTGCCCCGGCTGATGAAAAGGCTGTCTTCAAGCCCCACGCGGACATGCCCGCCCATTTGCGCGGCGACTGTCGCCATGGGGATCTGCGCCGCGCCTGCGGCCAACACTGACCACTGGTAGGCATCGCCAAAAAGCTTGTCGGCTGTCTTTTTCATGAAGACGAGATTGTCTATATCGGCCCCGATGCCGCCGAGGATGCCAAGAACGAACTGGATGAAGATCGGTGCCTTGAAGAGCCCCTGATCCATGCAGAACTTCAGATTGTAGAGGTGCCCCACGTCGTAGCACTCATGCTCAAACTTGATCTGCTCTGGCGCAAGCGTGTGCGCGGCCTCTTCGATATCAGCAAAGGTATTGCGAAATATGTTGGCCTTGGAGCCTTCGACGTAGTCCTTTTCCCAGTCGTGCTTCCACGTGTCGTAGCGCCCGGCCAGCGGATGAAAGGAGAAGTTCATGGAGCCCATGTTCATCGAACACATCTCCGCCGAAAACGTCTTGGCAGGCTTCAGGCGATCTGTGATCGGCAGGTGAAGCGAGCCGCCTGTGGAGACATTCACCACCGCATCCGTGGCCTGCTTGATCCGCCCGAGGAAGGGGCGGAAATCCTCCGGATCGACACTTGGCGCGCCCGTCTCCGGGTTGCGGGCGTGGAGATGCAGGATGGACGCACCGGCCTCAGCCGCTTCGATCGCTTGACCTGCAATCTCATCATAGGTGATGGGCAGCGCGTCGCTCATGGTGGGCGTATGGATCGCGCCTGTCACAGCGCAGGTCAGGATGGTTTTGCGCTTGGCCATTAGGGATCCTTTTTCGGAGTGACGCGGTAACCCAGCGGGAAAAGCTCAAGCCCGAGCTTTTCTCGCACGAAGCCCCAGATGCCTTTGGGCGCGCGCAGCATCACGACAATAGCAACGATGCCCAGCACGATGAGGTAGGTGGTACCCAGATCTGCGAGCGTCTCGCGCAATGCAAAGAAGACGAGCGTGCCGATGATCGGCCCCTCGATCGTGCCGATCCCGCCAATGACGACGATGAAGATCACAAATGCCGTCCAGTCATTCACGGAAAAGGCGGCATCGGGCGAGATGCGGAGCTTTTGGAGGAAGATCAGCGCGCCAATCATCGCCGTCATCGCGCCGGTGACGATGTAGACGACAAACTTTGTGCGCCAGATATCTATCCCGAGGGAGGCAGCCGCAAGCTCATTGTCGCGGATCGCGG
>JBCBME010000223.1:0-4850 GCA_039822945.1 Pseudomonadota bacterium | reverse complement strand
GATTGCGCGCGTCGTGAACGCCGCCGCTCCCGCTGCCATGGCAGCAATTTGCGCCGCCCTTGGCATCCCCTTTCTCCACCTCTCCACTGATTACGTCTTCGATGGCGAGGGCACCGAGCCGCACAAGCCTTATGACGCAACCCGTCCGATCAATGCCTATGGCCGTACAAAGCTCGCCGGAGAAGTAGCCATCCGGGACACCGGCGCGCGGCACGCCATCCTCCGCACGTCGTGGGTTTTCTCAGAGCATGGTGCGAACTTTTTGAGGACGATGCTGCGTCTCGCTGACACACGCGATGCGCTGCGCGTTGTGGGCGATCAGATCGGTGGGCCGACACCTGCGCGCGGGATTGCCGAGGCCCTTTGGACCATCACAGACGCTCTTACCGACGGGCATGGCGGTGGCACCTTTCACTATTCCGGTGCGCCCGACATCTCTTGGGCTGGCTTCGCCAGGACGATTTTCGAGGAAGCAGGCCGCGAGGTGACCGTGACAGAAATCCCGACGACCGAGTACCCAACCCCAGCGGCGCGGCCGCTCAACTCCCGCCTTGACTGCAGCCGCACCACGTCCGAGTTCGGACTCGAGCGCCCAATGTGGCGTGAGGACGTCACCCGGATCACGAGGCTTTTGACATGACCCAACGCAAAGGCATCATTCTGGCAGGCGGGACCGGCACGCGGCTTTATCCCATCACGGTAGGGATCTCGAAGCAGCTTTTGCCGATCTACGACAAACCCATGATCTACTATCCGCTGTCCGTTCTGATGCTCGCTGGGATCCGGGAAATCGCGATCATTACGACGCCGGAGGATCAGGCGCAGTTTCAGACGACGCTGGGGGATGGGGAGCAGTGGGGGCTTACGCTCACCTATATCGTCCAGCCCTCGCCCGACGGGTTGGCGCAGGCCTACCTTTTGGCCGAAAGCTTTCTCGCTGGGGCACCGTCGGCGATGGTCTTGGGCGACAACATCTTCTTCGGGCACGGCCTGCCGGAAGTGCTCAAGGCCGCGACCGAGCGGGAGGCGGGCGGCACGGTTTTCGGCTACAGGGTCTCAAGCCCGGAGCGCTACGGCGTCGTCGATTTCGCGCCGGACGGAACCGCGCGGAGCATCATTGAGAAGCCGGATGTCCCACCGTCCAACTACGCGGTGACAGGCCTATACTTCCTCGACGGAACCGCGCCCCAGCGGGCTGCGGAGATCACGCCATCCGAAAGAGGCGAGCTTGAAATCACGACACTTCTCGAGAGCTACCTCAGGGAGGGGAGCTTGCGGGTGGAACAAATGGGCCGCGGCTTTGCCTGGCTCGATACGGGCACCCATGCCTCGCTCCTTGATGCGGGCAACTTCGTGCGCACCCTCAGTGAGAGGCAAGGTCAGCAGGTGGGCTGTCCGGAAGAGATTGCCTTCGAGCGCGGCTGGATCGATGCCGCGGCTCTTGAGGCGCGCGCGGAGATGTTCAGCAAGACGAGCTATGGCACCTATCTCAGGGGTCTTTTGCCCTAGCCGCTAGAGCGGGCGGTGAACAAAGGCGGGCGTCGTCCCATCGCGCAAAAAGGCAGCTGCGACATCCATTGCCTCGCGGATGGTGACGTCCATATCGAGGTAGCGATAGGTGCCGAGGCGGCCAACGAAGGTCACACCCTTTTCCGCATCAGCGCGCGCGACGTAATCCGCGAGAACCGATTTCTCATTGGCAAGGCGTATCGGGTAGTACGGTGTATCATCAGGCCCGCAAAGACGGGAAAACTCCCGATAACAGACCGTCTTGTCGTGGCTTTCCCACGGCGCGAAATGCTTGTGCTCGGTGATCCGGGTGAAGGGCACGTCGTCGTCCCCGTAATTCATCACCGCGCAGCCCTGATAGTCGCCATCGCTTACGAACCGCTCGAAATCGAGGGTGCGATAGCCAAGCGGCCCGAGCGCACCATCAAACCAAGCGTCAAGCGGTCCGGAGAAGAAGATGTGGTCAGGCCCACCCGCATCCGCGCGGCTCACCCTGGCACCGAGTTCTACGGTGACGCCCGGATGATCGAGGATCGCCTCCACCATCGGTGTGTACCCCTCGACCGGCATGCCCTGATGGCGGTGAAAGAAGTAGTTGTCATCGTAGTTGAACCGCAGAGGGAGCCGCTTGAGGATCGAGGCGGGCAGGGCAGAGGGCTCCATCCCCCATTGCTTGCGCGTGTAGCCCGCAAAGAAGGCCTCGTAGAGATCACGGCCAACGAAAGCGAGCGCCTGTTCTTCAAAAGTTTCCGGTTCGGCGATGTCTTCCGCGAGGGCTGCGACAAAGCCCGCGGCCTCCTCGGGTCGCATGGTGCGACCGAAGAATTGGTTAATCGTATGGAGGTTCACCGGCAGGGAAAAGACCGCTCCACGCGCCGTGGATTTCACCCTGTGGCGGTAGGGCAGAAACGTGGTGAAGCGCTGGACGTAATCCCACACCTCATCATCGTCAGTGTGAAAGATGTGCGGGCCGTACATGTGGGTGAGGACACCCGTCTCCTCACATCGCGCCGTGTGGCAATTGCCGGCGACGTGATCGCGTGGGTCGCGGATCGTGACGCTATGGCCTGCCTCGGCAAGCGCGCGGCCGATGACGGCACCAGACAAGCCCGCCCCTGCGATCAAGATGTCCATAGGCGTGGAGGCCTCCGGGCGGTTACCGCGACGCAGGCGTTGTGACAGTTGTGCTTTGCCCGTGCAAGGCGGGCGCGGATCGGTCTAGGATGGAGAGCGGCAACGCGGAGAGGGAGCACATGAATGACATCACGGGGCCCAACCGGCGCAGTGCGCTTGGCGCGATTGTCGCGTTTCTTGCACTTTCAGGGTGCGGCGTGAGCGCGCAGAACACCAAAAGTACAAGCGGCCCTGTCGGCCAAAGGCCCCGGCCTGTGGTGGCGCTCTTCTGCGAAGATGACAGTGCGGGGTTTGGGGCGCCATCGCTCTGCCGCGCGCTGGTGCAGAGCATCTCCCGCGCGCGCCCAGGTGTGATAGTGCGCCGTAATCCGGACCCAGCACCACCATCGGCCCTAAAGATCTCTGTGGAGCGCGTGGGGCAGGGGACCCGGCTCATCTGGGAAAGCCCGGCATCGGCACCAATAAGTGGCGAAATCATTCAGACGTCGGGCACACCTGAACGTCTTGCAGAGGCCTTGCTGGAGGGCAGTACGGGCCTGCCTGCGGCGCTGTCGCGCTTGACGGAAACACCTTAATTCACCTACCCTTAAGTAAAGCAGTGACCGTGCAAGACCCTAGTGGTTGGCCTGCCAGGGTGAGGGTGTGTGGCGTCGCCACGAAATTGACACTTCATGAACTCTTAAGGGTCCCATTGGGTTTAGATATCGGTCGGTGCTGAACTATTAACGTTGAGTAATTCTTAGAGGTCGTCCGCCTTGTGTATCATCTGCGCCGCCACCAACACGTTTGATCCTGATCGCCACACAGATTCCAATCCGACGGACTTCGGCGCGCCCCCGAGCCCCCTAGTCACGTTTCCTCCGACTGACACGGCGCTTGTCGAAACGACGGATGCGGCGTCGGGAACCAGCACGTCTTACGTGATGACGCCAGCGGACACGTTCTCCGGATCAATCGACAGTGGCGACGTCTCGGACTGGATCGCCATCACGCTTACCGCAGGCAACGAGTACACCTTTGATGCTCTAGGAACCGCGAGCTTTGGCGGCGGCACGCTAAGCGACACGGACCTTTATCTCTACGACTCGAGCGGAAACCAGCTGGCCTATGATGACCTCAGCGGCGACGGCTTTGACGCTCAGCTCACGTGGACGGCGTCCTACACCGGCACCTACTACATTGCGGTGGACTCGTACTTCACCAACAACGTGGGCACCTACACGCTCACCGTGGACGAGCAGGTTTACGTCGATCCCTATGACCCGGCGAACTTCCCGGTCGTTGTCGAGGACATGGCTGAGTACTTGCAGACCGGCTTCCAGGGCGGGGTGTCCTTCACCTTTGACACGAGCGTCTCGAACGTCATCACCGTGAACATCAGCGGGCTGACCGCGGCGGGCCAACAGCTCGCGCTCTGGGCGATGGAAGCCTGGGAGATGGTCGTTGACCTCGACTTCCAGCTGGTGACCTCGGGCGGGATGATCATCTGCGACGACGAGGAAAGCGGGGCATTCGCGTACTTCCCGAACACGGGCTCCACGGCCACGGGAGCGACGCTCAACGTGGGCACGGGCTGGCTTGCGACCTACGGCACGTCGATCGACAGCTATTCGCTCCAGACCTATATCCACGAATTCGGCCATGCGATCGGGCTTGGCCACCAAGGCGGCTATAACGGCACCGGCGACTTCAACACCGAGGCGGTTTTCGACCTCGACAGTTGGCAGATGTCGATCATGTCGTATTTCGACCAGAACGAGAACCCGAACATCAACTCCAGCTACGCGCTGATCATTGGCGCACAGATGGTCGACATCTTCGCCTCGCAGGGGTTCTATGGCGCAGCCGGGGCCGGATCGGCGACGGCAGGCAACACCACATACGGCCTCAACTCCAACCTCGGCATGTATTGGGACGAGGTCTTTGCAGCGATCGCAGCAAATTCAACGACGTCGAACTTCAACAACAACGCCGTGGCCTTCACCATCTATGATTACGACGGCATCGACACGCTCAACCTTAGCTTCCTTGATGCTTCAACGCCGGTGAACCTCAACCTCGACGGCGGCACGTTCTCCGATGTCGGGAGCCAGATCGGCGTTCTTGGCATCGCTCTTGGGACGGTTATTGAAAATGCCGTGACGGGCGCGGGAAATGACATCGTGGCCGGTAACGCGGCCAACAACCAGCTCACAACCGGGCTCGGC
>JBCBME010000222.1:0-4856 GCA_039822945.1 Pseudomonadota bacterium | reverse complement strand
GATCTTTGCGTGTTGACGGGGCAGGGGGGCTTGCGTATAGCCCGCGGACGAATTTCGAGGCGATAGGCCTCCTGACACCTATGGATGCAGCTCCGCGCCATTGCGACCGCGCAGGCCGGGGCCCGAGACGAGGAAAAACCGATGTCGCGCGTTTGCGAACTGACCGGCAAGGGCCCGATGAGCGGCCACAACGTGAGCCACGCCAATAACAAGACGAAGCGCCGCTTCCTGCCGAACCTGAACGAGCAGACGCTGCACTCCGACATTCTGGACCGCTCGTTCCGCCTGCGCATCTCGGCTGCGGCCCTGCGCACGGTCGATCACCGGGGCGGTCTTGACGGGTTTATGGCCAAGGCCAAGGACGCGGATCTGTCGCCCGCGGCCCTCAAGATCAAGCGTGACATCGAGAAAGCGCAGGCCTAAAGCCCGCGCCACTCTGATCGTAAGGCCCCGCCCCGGCGGGGCTTTTTGCATTTTGGTCGCGCTTGTCGCCGCCCGCCTGCAGGCATAGATTTGCCTCATGCGGAGCGTGTTTCTCTCCATCCTCGCGGCCCTGACGCTGATCACCAGTGTCGGGCTCGGCCATGCGCGCGGCGCGATGCCCGCCGAGGACGGATTTGTCATCTGTCGCGGGCACGTCACCACCATTGTCTGGATCGATGCCTCCGGCGCGGAGGTGGAGGCCGAGGTGCTTTGCCCGGACGCCGCACTTTCGCTTTTGACGCACGCCGCCATGGACGCACCCAGTCTGCGCTGGCGCACGGCTGAAAGCCTTGCACTCTTTGCGCCCGCAGCCAACCACACGGCCCCCGCAGTAGCCCGCGTCACCCCCAAGGTGCGAGGACCGCCCGTGTCTTTCTGACGCCCCCAAAAGCTTCAGACAAACAAAGGACGGGATCCATGATCAAACATCTCACATTCGTGGCCGCGATGGCCCTCTCCGCGCCTGCATTTGCTGGCGACATGACGAAATCCGACGACAGCATGGCCGCGATGATGGAGGGCAACGCCCCCATGATCCATGATGCCTACGCCCGCGCCGCCACGCCGAACGCCCGCGCGGGGGCTGCGTTTTTCGTCATCATGAACCCCACCGACGCGGACGACCGGCTCGTGGCGGTCCGCTCCGACGTCTCCGCCCGGGTGGAGCTCCACACCCATATCGCAGGCGACGACGGCATGATGATGATGCGCGAGGTCGAAGGCGGCTTCGCGATCCCCGCGGGCGGGAGCCACACCCTCGCGCGCGGGGGCGACCACGTGATGTTCATGGGCCTGAAAGAGAGCTTCGATCAGGGCAAGGAGATCCCCGTCACGCTCGTTTTCGAGATGGCCGGTGAGATCGAGGTGATGATCCCCGTCGATCTCGAGCGCGAAGACGGCCACGGCATGGCCAACCACGACCATTCCGGCCATGGCGGACATGACGGTCACGGTCACATGGATCACGCTGAAGAGATGAACTGACCCCTCTGATCGTCGGCCAAAACGCTCTGCGCGCCCGGGCGCCGAGCCGGTGCCGAACGAGGATCCGCCCTTAGGCCCCGAAACGGGCGGCCATCGCCGCGCACCACTCAGGCACCGTCTCCGTGGCAGGGCCCGCGCGGATCTCGTCAAACATCGGATTGCCCGAGGGCGCGAGGGTGAGCTCCCACGTCTGCGCCCCGTGACGTGCCGCCACATCCACGAAGCCTGCCGCCGGGTAGACCTGCCCGGAGGTGCCGATCGCGGCAAAGACTTCCGCCGCCTCCAGCGCGTCAAAGATACGGTCAAGCTCGTGGGGCATCTCGCCAAACCAGACGATGTCGGGCCGCGTGGCAGGGGCCGCACAGGACGGGCAGGGATCATCGGGCGCCATAACCGCGGGTGCCGCGCCCCGCAGGACGCGCAAATCGCGCGGTCCAGCGCGCCATGCATGTGAAGCACGCCCCCGTGCCCCGCTGCCTCGTGCAGCGCGTCGACATTCTGCGTTACAAGGAGCATCCGCGCGCCGAGCCTGTCCTGCAGATCCGCAAGCGCCCGGTGCGCCGCGTTGGGAGCCGCCCCCGCCGCCTGCGCCCGCCGCGCATTGTAAAACCGGTGCACGAGCGCCGGATCACGGGCAAATGCCTCGGGCGTGGCCACATCCTCGGGCCGGTGCCCCTCCCAGAGCCCGCCCGCATCGCGAAACGTGGCCAGCCCGCTTTCGGCAGAGACGCCCGCGCCGGTGAGAATAACAAGGTCCATACCGCCATCATTGTGGCCCGCGCGCGCCCGTGCAACCATCCCCCATGCGCATCCTCTTCGTCTGTCTTGGAAATATCTGCCGCTCCCCCACGGCGGAGGCGGTGGCCCGCGCCCGCGGGATCAACTGCGACAGCGCGGGCACGGCAGGCTGGCACGTGGGAAAGGCCCCTTACGCGCCCATGCAGGAGGTAGCCTCGGCGCGCGGCTACACCATGTCAGACCTGCGCGCGCGTCAGCTCACACGCGCGGATTTCGAAGCCTTCGACCTGATCATCGTGATGGATGACGACAACGCCACGGATGCCGAGCGTCTGCGCCCGCCGGGCAACACGACACCGCTCCGCAATCTCACCGAATATGACCCGACAGGCGCGGCGCCCAGCGGCGACGTCCCCGATCCCTACTACACCCGTGATTTCGACGGTGCACTCACGCTGATCGAGCGCTGCATCGACGGCCTCGCCGCCAAAGAGGTCAGATGAGCGACCCGCAAAGCTCCTCGGCGCGCCGCGCGTAATCCGTCCACCGCTCCCAAAAGGCATCGGCCGCGCGGCTGTCATCGAGCCGGACCGCCTGCGCGCGCTCAGGGTCACCAAAGAAGGGCGCGGCCCGCCGCTGGTCTGACCCGCTGAGCTCGGCATCCGCCACGCCCTGAATGCACCGGCACAGCTCCCGGCTCGCATTCGGCCGCCCCGCCGCCTGACAGGCCGCGCTGATGGGACCAGAGCTGAACTGAACCGCAGGAGCGCGAGAAGAGCGCCCCCCACAGGACGCCAGCGCACATATCACGACAAGGGCGATGAAAATCCGCATGCTCTGCCTCTGCTCAAGCGCTCTCCGGCGCGATGCAAGTATCTTGCCACAAGCCCCGCCCCGGAACAATCACGACCCCGTGTGAGCCCCGCCAACGCCGCGCACATGCGCCACCAAAAGCGAAAAGGTCGATCAGTTCGCCTCAAAGATCTGCCCCCCTTCCGCGGTTTGCCAACACCCCATCACGCGCCCTAGGGTCAGGCGAGATGCTCGGCCACCAAAGCACCACACAGGCCAAAAACGCCCGGTGGGCACCACCGGGCAGCCCCCGACCCTCCCCCCGGGAGGGGGCTACCGCCCCCCCCCAGGCTCGGGGGCCGCCCTCTGTCTACGACGACAACACTAGCTCGAGCCCATTGAGCAAATGCGCGTTTCTAGGTCTCACGCGTCTCGGGAAGCTCAAATCGCAGTTCTGGGACGCATTGGTCTTCCGGGTTTGGCCAAATCTTCGAAACAGCAAACTCCAAATCCACAGACAGCTTGCTCCAGCGCTCTTCCAAAGATTTGTCGTCTCCAGACAGAACCCAAAGACCGGTGACGATTGACGCCACAGCACCACCACTGACAAGCGCCCAAGACGCCCGATACCAAGGCTTCTTCTTGAATGCCTCCAACTCATCGAGCGCAGCTTTGAGTTCCCGCCGGAGGCGCTCCGCCTCGGCCCGCAACGTGCCGTTCTCGATCGCGAGCGCCGTCTGCGCGCCATCCGCTTCAGGCCCTTTTGCAACAAGTTCCGCGATCTTTGTCGCGGCGTTGGCCATGCCCTCAATGCTGGCCCTGATGCCTACGACTTCATTCGGCCGCTCTGCCCGCTCAAAGAGATCGACACGCTGGTTCAAAGTCTCCGCGAGCGACGCCATGCTCACCTGCACGAGCTTCGGTGAGGAGAACTGATGCGCAACCTCTGACGCATCCAGGGGCTCTGGCGGAGCATCGCCGCCGCGACCTTGCTCCCGTGCCTCAAGCAAAGCCTCAATCCGCTCTGCAACAGCCGCAGCCCCGTTGTCCCAGACACTTTCGCCCTTAGGTGCGTTCCAGTCGATCTTGGCGACCTTAAGCGCGAAGTCCCAGTCGGAGAATGTGCCATGCCACATGGCCAGATACCACTCGCGCCACCAGCGCCAGTGCTGGTCCTCAGACAACAGCTCGGAAAAATTTCGATGGGCCGCCTGCAAATGTTCGACGTCTTTGAATTCGCGCCAAATAGGCACCCCTGAGAAAGCAGGCCAGTCCGAAGGCATTGAGGCGTCAGCTGACAGAGCAGAGTTGGCGGCGGAGTTGGCCGAGTTGGCGGAGCCTGCGGAGCCTGCGGAGCGGGCGGCGGAGTTGGCGGCTGAGTTGGCAGAGCGGGCGGCGGAGAAGGCGGTGGAGTCTGTGGAGTTGGCGGCGGAGCGGGCTGCGGAGTAGGCGGCGGAGTTGGCGGAGTAGGTGGCGTAGCGGGCGGCGGAGGCGGCGGAGTTGGTGGCGGAGCGGGCGGCGGAGGCTAGCCAGTCCACATCGGCGGGGCGTCCCAAACCGCGCCCGGCCGATGTGAGGATTGCTCTCATGCTCGCCAATGCTACCCTTTCGAAATGCTCGCGCCTGGTTCGGCTCGTATTCGCCAAAACGCGAAGCGCGCAACGGCTCGTCAGAACACACCGCGCCTCCGGGTTCACGGTCTCAAAAAACGCCTTCGCCTCTTCTTGCTTTGTGATCCGAACTTCCGCCATCGCCCCGCGCTTTCCCTGCGGCCGGACACCCACTTGCCAACCCTTGGAAACCCTTACATATCCGCACTATGACCCCGCTGAAAAACATCCGCAATTTCTCCATCGTCG
>JBCBME010000221.1:0-4876 GCA_039822945.1 Pseudomonadota bacterium | reverse complement strand
GAAGATCGCAAAGCCCGAGCCCGCGAAGTGCTCGGAGACCACCTGCATCTTGATCGGGTTGCGGAGATCGGGCTTGTCGGTGCCGTACCAGAGCGCGGCATCCTTGTAAGAGATCTGTTCCCACGTCTCCGGCGCGTCGACTTTGCGGCCCCCGCCGAACTCTTCGAACACGCCTGCGATCACCGGGGAGACGGTGTCGAAGACATCCTGCTGCTCCACAAAGCTCATCTCGAGGTCGAGCTGGTAGAAATCGGTGGGCGAGCGGTCGGCGCGCGGGTCTTCGTCGCGGAAGCACGGCGCGATCTGGAAATATTTGTCGAAGCCCGAGACCATGATCAGCTGTTTGAATTGCTGCGGGGCCTGGGGGAGCGCGTAGAACTTGCCCGGGTGGAGGCGCGAGGGGACGAGGAAGTCGCGCGCGCCCTCGGGCGACGACGCCGTGATGATGGGCGTCTGGTATTCGCGGAAGCCGATGTCCCACATGCGCTTGCGGATGCTCGAGACGACGTCGGAGCGGAGCGTCATGTTGCGCTGCATCGCCTCGCGGCGCAGGTCGAGGTAGCGGTAACGGAGGCGCGTTTCCTCCGGGTATTCCTGATCGCCGAAGACCTGCAGGGGCAGTTCGCCCTCGATGCCGCCCAAGACCTCCATGTCGCGGATGAAGACCTCCACCTCGCCGGTGGGGAGCTTTGGGTTCACGAGCTCGGGGTCTCGGGCCTTCACGGTGCCGTCGATGCGGATGCACCATTCGGCGCGGAGCTTTTCGACCTCGGCAAAGACGGGGCTGTCGGGATCGCAGAGCACCTGCGTGACGCCGTAATGGTCCCGCAGGTCGATGAAGATCACGCCGCCATGGTCGCGCCGCCGGTTGACCCAGCCCGACAAACGGATCTCGGACCCGACGTCAGAGGCTCTCAGATCAGCGCAAGTGTGGCTGCGGTAGGCGTGCATGGCGTGGCTCCGTCAGGTGGCAATCGGCAGGTCGCGCCATACACGCCCGGAGGCCCGCGAAGTCAACCCACACTCGCCCCTGTTCCGCGCCTCCCCCTCCTTAGAAGCGCCACATTTGGCCCCTAGCCCCGATGGCGGACTTCTTGGTGGGACTTCCATGACCTTGAGCATGCGCGACGCAGCGATCACTCTCATTCTCTCGGCGCTTTTCGTGGGCGGGCTTTTGCACCAGAGCTGGGACCGTGTGGGCACCGATATCTCTGCGATCTATCTGGGTGCGTGGCTGGTGAGCCAGGGTCAGTCCGAGCTGATCTATTCTGCCTATCCCTACTTTATCGGCGATGCCGTGCATCCGGGCTGGGCCGAGGCGGCCCGGGCGGCGGGCTTTGGCACGCGGGAGGTGGTGGCCTATGTCTACCCACCGATCTGGGCCGCGCTTCTGGCGCCACTGGCTGCTGCGCTCAGCCCGGCAGCCTTTTCCAATTTGGTGAGCCTTGTGACGTTGAGCGCCTATGCGGCCTCGGTCTTCGCCACGTGGCGGCTCATGGGGGCGACGCTCCGCCTGCCGCTTTACACGATGGCGATCCTGGCGTTCAGCCTGCTGTCGCTTCCGTTCCTCTTCGCTTGGGCGCTGATCCAGCCGCAGCTCATTGTGATCGCGCTCACCCTCTGGAGCTTTGAGCGGTTGGAGCGCGGACATGGCATCACAGCGGGTCTTCTTCTCGGGCTTGCGGCGGCGCTCAAGGTGACGCCGATCCTCTTTCTCATCCTCTTTCTCGGGGAGCGCGCGTGGAAGGCGTCTGCCGTAGCGCTCGGCACTGCGGGGGGCGTGGCGCTTCTGTCCGTCGTGGTGATGGGCTGGCCGTCGCATGCGGCCTTTCTCGAGGCCACGAGCTTCATCAGCGCCTACACCCTCCTTTACGGCGGCAACCTGACGTTCGGCGCGCTGGCGCATGCGTTTTTTGCAGCAGATGGGATGCAGATCTTCCCACCGGGACGGGCCTATTTCGAGACGGTGACGTGGATTGGCGCGCTGTCACATGCCATGCTTCTGGGCGGAGGCTGCGCCGTGCTTTGGGCGACGCGGGCCTTGGCGGATGACGTGCGGCTGCCGCTGAGGGCGGCGCTCCTTTTCCCGCTTCTCACCTTTTTCAGCCCGCTGGCCTGGAGCCATTACTACGTGCCGGTGATCCTCATGGCGCTGGCGCTCTACGGGCGTATCCCGACCGGACCGTGGGCCGTGGCTACGGTGGCGTCGGCTGCGATGGCCTTTGCCCCCATTGGGCGTGCGCTGAGCCAGACGGTGTCAGAAGCACCGCTTCTGCAGGTCTACATGGCGTCAATGCTTGTGGTGGCGTGGGCCGCGCTGATGATCGCGGCCCGTGCGCTGCAGGGTCACTCCGCGGCGATGCGCATCGCGGGCATGTCGAGCAGTGCGGTGCTCAGGAATTCCACGACGGGCACACCCTCGGGGAATGCACGCCCGTAAGCGGCGGCGCCCGGGAAACCCACCACGGTGAGGCCCACAGCTTGCGCTGCAGCCGCGCTTTCAGGCGTATCCTCGATGCAGAGCACCTCCGCCGGGGCGACGCCCAGCCGGGCCAGAGCGTATTCGTAGATGTCCGGGGCAGGTTTTGGCAGGCGCACATCGGCGCGGTCGCCGACATAGTCGAAATCCCCAGCGCGCATCGTGCCGCGCAGCCCCTGGAAGATCGCATTGACCTGCGTCCGCGAGGTGGACGTCACAAAGGCGCGCGCCATTGCGCGCTTGCGCGCCTCGGCCATCACGTCGCGTACGCCCGGGCGGGCGGCGGCGCCTTTGGCAGTAAGGAGATCTGAAAAGATGGTCTGCTTGAGAGCGTAGACGGCGCTCACATCCACCTCGTCACACAGGCCGTCGGCTTCTGCCTGAGCGGCGATGCGCGCGCGGCCCCCTTGGGTCTGAAGCATCCGGGCGTAGGCCTCCCGGCTCCACACCCAATTGATGCCAAATCGCTCGAAGGCCGTGTTGAACGCCTGGCGCTGGAGGTCTGATGTTTCTGAGACGACACCGATGGAACCAAGAAAGAGCGCTTTGTAGGGCATGACGAATCTCCCAATTTCGAGCGGACACATCTGTGTAACACGGAGTTGACAGTTTTGCTTCCTCCGTGCGCCCCTAGTTAGGGGACGAATTTCGTCTGACCAGTGGAATCCGTCACGGCCTCCCTTGCGCCCCGTTTGGCGTTGCCTATAACGCGGCCAATTTGCCAACGGGGAGCCCCACCAGATGCCGAAGCGGACGGATATCGAATCCATCATGATCATCGGCGCGGGCCCCATCGTGATCGGGCAGGCCTGCGAATTCGACTATTCTGGCGCTCAGGCCTGCAAGGCGCTGCGCGAAGAGGGCTACCGCGTCATCCTCGTCAACTCGAACCCGGCCACGATCATGACCGACCCGGGCCTCGCCGACGCCACCTATATCGAGCCGATCACGCCCTGCACCGTCGCCAAGATCATCGAGAAGGAGCGGCCTGGCGCGCTTTTGCCCACGATGGGCGGGCAGACCGGCCTCAACACCTCGCTGGCGCTCGAAGAGATGGGCGTGCTGGACAAATTCGGCGTCGAGATGATCGGCGCCAAACGCCCCGCAATCGAGATGGCCGAGGATCGCAAGCTTTTCCGGGAGGCCATGGACCGGATCGGCCTCGAGAACCCGCGCGCCACCATCGCCAACACGATGGAGGAATGCATGGCCGCGCTCGAGGATATCGGCCTGCCCGCCATCATCCGCCCCGCCTTTACCCTCGGCGGGACCGGCGGCGGCGTGGCCTATAACCGAGAAGACTATGAGTATTTCTGCAAGTCGGGCCTCGATGCGTCCCCCGTGAACCAGATCCTGATCGATGAATCGCTTCTGGGCTGGAAGGAATATGAGATGGAGGTGGTGCGCGACCGCGCCGACAACGCCATCATCGTCTGCTCCATCGAGAACGTGGATCCGATGGGCGTCCATACGGGCGATTCCATCACCGTGGCCCCCGCGCTGACGCTGACCGACAAGGAATACCAGATCATGCGCAACGGCTCGATCGCCGTTCTGCGCGAGATCGGGGTGGAGACGGGCGGCTCCAACGTGCAGTGGGCCATCAATCCGAAAGACGGCCGGATGGTCGTCATCGAGATGAACCCCCGCGTGTCGCGCTCCTCCGCGCTGGCCTCAAAGGCCACGGGCTTTCCCATCGCCAAGATCGCGGCCAAACTCGCCGTGGGCTACACGCTCGACGAGCTCGACAACGACATCACGAAGGTGACGCCGGCGAGCTTTGAACCCTCCATCGATTACGTCGTCACCAAGATCCCGAAATTCGCGTTCGAGAAATTCCCCGGCGCGGAGCCGCTTCTGTCGACGGCGATGAAGTCCGTGGGGGAGGCGATGTCCATCGGGCGCAGCTTCCATGAGAGCGTGCAAAAGGCGCTGGCGAGCATGGAGTCGGGCCTCACCGGGTTTGACGACCTCATCTCGCCCGAGATCCCGCAAAAGCAGCTGACGCGCGAGGGCGGCATCTTGCGCGGCGCGGATGCGCCCACGCAGGCGCTCATCGACAAGGTCATCACCCGCGATCTGGCGCTGCAGACGCCTGACAGGCTGCGGCTCATCGCGCAGGCCATGCGCTTTGGCTTTTCGGACGACGAGATCCAGCAGATCACCGCCTTTGACCCGTGGTTCCTGTCCCGCATTCGCGAGATCATCGAGACGGAGAGCGAGATCATTGAGGGCGGTCTGCCCGCCGACGCCGCGGGGCTGCGCAAGCTCAAGATGATGGGCTTTACTGATGCCCGCCTGGCCGCACTGACCGGGGAGACGGAGGCCGCCGTGCGCAACGCCCGCATCGGACAGGGGGTGACGGCTGTCTTCAAACGGATCGATACCTGTGCTGCG
>JBCBME010000220.1:0-4879 GCA_039822945.1 Pseudomonadota bacterium | reverse complement strand
CAGCCTTTTCACGAAAATCGACCAGACCACTAAGACCCTGCCCAAGGTTGCGGCGCTGAAGGCCTATTTCGAGAAAAGGCTGGCGAAACGCTTCATGTCTGCGCCTTCGCGAAGGCCGCCGCGCGGGCGATGGCCGCGTCTGCCAGAGGGGAAGAGCCCGCCATGAACTGCCAGACATGGGGCATCTTCTTCACCTTCTCGAGCTTCACTTCCGCCCCGCCCTCAGACAGGCGGGCGGCGATGGCATCGCTATCCTCCTCCAGATACTCGCGCGAAACGCATTGGATGAGCGTTGGCGGTGCGCCCACGTAGCTGCCTTTGACAGGCGAGAGGCGCGGGTCGCTCGTGTCCGCCGTGCCCGCGTAGCTCTCCCCGATGCGGTGCAGGATCACTTCGGGAAAAAGGAGGTCGTCCGCCTCGGGCACCGGGCGCGCGGGATCGATGATCGTGGCGGGGCTGAAGAGGATCATCGCCGCGGGCGGCGTGCCCAGCTGCAAAAGATGCGCGAGCCCCACGAGCGCGAGACAGCCCCCCGCGCTGTCCCCGCCCAGGATCGCGGGGCCGAGATCAGCGCGGTACTCGAGCGCTTCGGGGAGCGCGGCCTCGATGTCATCAGGGGCTGCGGGAAAGGGATGCTCGGGCGCAAGCCTATAACGCGGCGCAATCACAAGCGCGTTTGCCGCCCGGGCGAGATGGCTCAGCATCACCAGATGCGTCTCGGGCGAGCCCACCACGAAGCCACCGCCATGGATCCAGATGATGCGCCGCTCCGGTGCCCTGGGCATGAAGGTGAGCGCTCCCTGGGGGCCGAGTGTCACGCCCTCTATCGTCACGCCGCGCGCCCGGCTCCACCGCCTGAGCCCCGCCGAATACGCAAAGCCGCGCCGATGGGCCGTCCAGGGCGCGGGGGAGGCGAGCGAAGGCTGCGCGATGCGCCGCGCGCCCCAGGCAATGACCCGGTCGCGCCAGTGCCGCCTCTGCCCGGACCAGGGGAAGGAGGCTTCAGTCACGCGGCCTCCTCACCCGTGTCAGAGGTATCGAGGCTGTCGCCCTCGTATTCCGTCTCCACAATGGCCGCGTCGTAGCCCTCGCTCTCGAGCCACGCGCGAAAGACCGATGTGTAGCCATGGGTGACAAAGATCCGTTCGGCGCCCGTCTCCTTGATGGCGGTGTTGAGGCCCGTCCAATCGGCGTGGTCCGACATGACGAAGCCGCGGTCCGCCGCACGCCTGCGCCGCACGCCCCGCATCGCCATCCAGCCGGAGGCAAAGGCCGTCGAGGCCCCGGTAAAGCGGCGCGACCACGTGGAGCCCAGCGCGGAGGGCGGTGCCACGATGAGCGCGCCGGGGTGATCCTTGGCCTTCAGATCGGGCATCACCTTGATCGTGTTGGGCAGCGCGTAGCCCTGCGCGCGCAAGACGGCATTGGTGTTTTCCACCGCGCCATGGGTGAGGATCGGCCCGATCGCGGGGTCGAGTGCGGCCAGGATGCGCTGCGCCTTACCCAGCGAATAGGCCCCGATGATCGACGGTCGCCCCGCGGCCGCATTCGACGCCCACCAATCGTTGAGGGAGGCACGCACCTCCGCCTCCGGCGTCCAGTTGAAGACCGGCAGGCCAAAGGTGCATTCGGTGATGAAGGCATGGCAGGGCACGGGCTCGAACGGTTCGGACAGCCCGTCATCCACCACCTTGTAGTCGCCCGACGCCACCCAGACCTCGCCCGCCACCTCCAACCGGATCTGCGCGGAGCCGGGGACATGGCCCGCGGGGAAGAAGCTCACCTCCGCATCCCCGATGCGCCGTACCTCGCCATAGGCCACCGTCTCAAGCGTGATATCCCCCAGCCGGTGGCGGATGACAGGCGCGGCCGCGTCGGTGCTCAGATATTGCCCCATGCCCCAGCGCGCGTGATCGGCGTGCCCATGGGTGATGAGCGCGCGCTCCACCGGCCGCCAGGGATCGATGTAGAAATCGCCCGCCGCGCAATAGATGCCGCGATCTGTGAAGCTCAGAACCATGACCCAGAGCCTAGCAGCGCGAGGCCGCTTGCCAAGGCAGGCCGCGCGTGGTGCTCTGCGCCAAATCACTGGGAGGTTGCCATGGGCATTGCAGATTTCAAGGAGCGGATGCTCGCGGGCGAAATGCTCGCCGGGACGTTCCTCAAGACCCCGGCCTATGAGCTGATCGAGGTGCTGGCCCAGTCCGGCCTTGATTTCCTGTGCCTGGACGCGGAACACGCGCCTTTTGATCGCGCGCGGATGGACATGTGCCTGGCTATGGGCCGCGCGCTCGATTTCCCGCTTCTTGTGCGGCCCGGCGCAGCGACGGCCCATGAAATTTTGCAAGCACTGGATTCGGGAGCCGCAGGCATCGTGGCCCCCCATATCGACAGCGCTGAAAAGGCAGCAGAGCTTGCCAAGGCCGGCCATTTCGGGCTGGGCGGGCGCGGCTATGCGGGATCGTCCCGCTGGGCCGGGTTTGCCACGCGCAAGATGCCCGACATCCTCGCGCAGACCCGCGAGACGGTGCTCATCGCTCAAATCGAAGAGCCCGCAGGCGTCGACGCGTCCGAGGCCATAGCCGCCACCCCGGGCATAGACGGGCTCTTTCTGGGGCCCGCCGACCTCTCGGTGGGCTACGGCCACGACCACCAGACCTCAGATGAGCTTCAGGCCGCCTTCGCCACCTGCGGCGCGGCCGCCAAGGCCCACGGCAAGGCCTACATGACCTTCGTGGGCAACGCGGTGCAGGCCGAAAGCCTCACCCACCACGGGCTCACGATGTTCTTCATCGCCTCAGAGCACAGCTGGATGCGCGCCGGTGCCGCCGCCGAAGCCATGGGCATTCACGAGCTGAAGTAACCCTTCATCTTTCCGAAAATACTCCCCCCGGAGGGCCGCCGGAGGCTCCCGCAGCGCGCCGCGGGGCTCAGGCGGCTGCCGAATAATGCGCGGCCGAGGCGTCAAAGACCGTGCCGCGCACCTCCGGCTCTTCCATCAGAACCTCGTGCTCGGCATCGTCAAACTCGATGAGCTTGCCGCCGGGCCAGGCCCCCATGCGCTCATGGATCCGAGCGGGATCGACGATCCGCTCATTGGTGCCCAGAAAACAGATGCAGGGGACGTCCGGCGCCGGTCGCGCGGCAAGGCCCCGCATCTCCCAAAGCGCCTCGCGCAGCCATTTGATCGACGGCGACCCGAGGCCGAGCCCTTCGTGGGAGCGCGCATGCCGGGCCATGTATTCCCACATGTCCGGATCATTGGTGAGCGTGTTGTCCTCAAAGGGTTGGCTGAGGACGTAGACGTTGTGGTTGGTGCCGGGCGAGGGGATCATGCCCAGCCCGAGCGGCGGCAGGATCGAGGAGAGCGTCCACGCCACGGGCCGAAGGGGTGCAGAGATCTGCACGCCCCACATGGGCGCCGAAAACGCGCAGGCTGCCACGTCGAGGCCTTCCATCACGGCACGCAAGCCAATGCAGCCGCCCATGGAATGGGCCAGCAAGAACCATGGGCGGGGCAGATCAAGCTGGCCCAGCGCCTCCACCACCGCGGCCACGTCGCGCTGGTAGTCAGTGAAGCGGTCCACATGACCGATAAAGCCATTCTTCAGCATCCGGTCAGCCAGGCCCTGGCCGCGCCAGTCCACCGCGATGCAGGCAAAGCCGCGCTTGGCGTATTCACGCGCCGCGCGGCCATACTTTTCCACGTATTCCGTGCGACCCGGAAAGATCAGCACGGTGCCTTTCGCGCCCTCCGTCGGCCACACGGCCAAACGGATGCGCAGCCCGTCATCGGCGGTCAGCCAATAGGCCGAACCGCCGTCCGGGCCTTCGGCGACATCGTTAAAGAGCGGTGCCGCCTCCATGCTCTTAGCCCAGCACGCCTGCAAGCTTCATGGCGATGCCCATGTCACCGTCCACGGTGAGCTTGCCGGTCATGAAGGCCGTCGTCGGGTTCACGTCGCCCGAGATCACGCCCTGAAACGTCTCTGCGTCGGCGGTCAGCGTCACGTCTGCCTCGTCGTCGCCCATGCGCACGCCGTCGCCATCGACGATGATCGCGCCCTCGCCCTCGATGGCGAATTTCGCGGTGCCGCCGTCAAAGCCGCTGCCTACTTTTTCCTGCAGTGCTGCGACCGCGCTTTCGATCATGCTCATGTGTGTCTCCCTAAGGCATGGTTTCGGTGGTATTTCGTCCACCGGCGGCTACATTCAATCCCGTAATGACACGCAATTCAAACCTCCCGCGTTTTGCCGTTGCGGCATTTTGCTTGGGGGTAGGGTTTTCCCTACCTTTGAGCGCCCAGACGCACGACCTGCCGGACGCCGCAATCCCCGTGCAGGCAGGCCCGGCAGACCTCGATCCGCTCTTTGAGCGCCTGCTCACCGTGGCCCCTGAAGATCACGCCGCCATAGAGCGCCGGATCTGGCAGGAATTCGCGAAATCGGGCTCGCCCGCCATGGATCTTCTTCTGGAGAGAGGCGAAAGCGCGCTTCAGAGCGAGGATTACGGCGGCGCCATCGAGCATCTGACCGCGCTCACCGATCACGCGCCGGGCTTTGCCCAGGGCTTCCACCTGCGCGCCACGGCCTACTACAATCTGGGCCGCTACGGGCCTGCGCTCGCCGATATCGAGCGGGCGCTCGCGCTCGAGCCAAGGCATTTCGCGGCCATGGAAGGGCTCGGCGTGATCCTCGAAGAGCTCGGCTACAAGGAGGACGCGCTCGAGGTCTTTATGAGGGTCAGGGCTATACATCCTCACTGCAAGGACCTATCGCAGCGCATCGAGATGCTACAGAGACAAACGGTGGGCCGGCGCCTCTGAACGAGATCGGCCCCTGTTCCTTGGGGGGAAGCCATGGCTGAGATGGGGCGGAT